>QIDY01000376.1 GCA_003228495.1 Nitrospirota bacterium | reverse complement strand
GAGGTGGCCCCATGGCGTTTTGAGAGTCGTGCTTTATCCGATCCTAAGATCATGGGGAGATGCGCAAATTGGGGCACGGAAAAGCCCAAGGCCGAAAAGAGGGCCACTTGCCGTGGGGTATTGTTGACATGATCATCCCCTCGAATGACGTGGGAAATGTTCATGAGTCCATCATCCACAACAACCGAAAAATTATACGTGGCATAACCATTGGACCGCAGAATGATGAGATCGTCCAAGACACTATTCTCGAAGACGATTTTTCCTTTGATGAGATCATGAATGACCGTCTGCCCCTCTTGCGGAGCGATGAAACGTAACGCCGCAGGTTCGGTCGGTTCTGAAATTCCACTATGACGGCATCGCCCATCATATTTAATCGATTCGCCCCTCGCCTGAGCTTCTTTTCTGCGGATTTCTAATTCTTCCGGGGTACAGACGCACCAATAGGCCAGCCCACGGTTTAACAAATCCATCGCTTTTCCTCTATACAGTTCCAAGCGATCGGTTTGCCGAATCGGGCCTTCATCCCAGTCCAAACCGGTCCATTTCATGCCATCCATGATGACTTGGATCGCCTCATCGGTTGACCGATCCCGATCGGTATCCTCGATGCGTAGGATAAATGTCCCCCCTTCATGCCGAGCAAAAAGCCAATTAAATAAGGCCGTTCGCACGCCACCAATATGAAGAAATCCCGTTGGACTCGGTGCAAATCGAACACGTACGTCATTCATCTTGCTTCACTTTCCTTTCTTGGCTTTCCCTAACCAAACATGATTCTTCAGTTAAGAATCCGGTGTTACCATGCTCATTGGCAGTTGTAAAGCTTTGAAGTCTTCAAACGTTTACTTGCCTTTCCGGAATCCTCCCCGTAAAATTTACTCACTTTCACGTTGTAGATTGATTAAAGGAGACACCAACATGATTCGGCTGATTCGAGAAACTTCTCCTTGGATTATCAAGGGACTCATTGGGGCTATTGCCATAGCCTTTGTCGGTGGCATGGGATGGTATGGGTATGAAGCTTCTCAACCCAACGCGGTAGCCACCATCGGACCGTACACCGTGACCAAACAAGAATACCTTCGAGCCAAACAACGCTATTACCGACTCTATCGTGACCAACTCAAGCAGGAAGACATAAAAGATGAAACCCTCCAACAGTTAGCCATAGATGGATTGGTCACAAACAAATCCTGGCTGGTGTTAGCCGATGAGTTTGGACTCGTCGTCTCACCACAAGAATTGCACGATGCTATCGTCAATCAAAAAAATTTCCAAAAAGACGGCAAGTTTGATACGCAATATTATCAACGACTCTTAGCCGCCAACCGCATGAAACCCAATGAATATGAGCAACAACGCCGAGAGGATTTGCTCATTGAAAAAGCCAGGCTGCTCGTTTCCGAAGCGACGACCCTCACCCCTGCCGAACTGCAAGAAGTCACAGAGCTGAATGCCCGACAAACCTTGGAAGGTGCGGAACCCGATCTCCAAGTGTTTGAACAAATAAAAATGCAATTCCTTCTTCAGAAAAAGCAGCGGGCCATGCAAGCCTTTCAAGCTTCCTTACGCGCCCGCGGCGACGTCACGATTCACGAGGAATTACTGTAAGGAAAAGTAAGAAGGGAAAAGTTAGAAGTGAGAAGTTCAATACACAGACTTTTCCATTCGTAGCATTTAACCACTCACCTTATTCCCTCCTACTGCCTACATTTTTCGTTTTACTTTTCCCTTCTCACTTTTTACTTCTCCCTTCTCACTGAATAAGCATCGCATCGCCATAACTATACAACCGATAACGTTCGTCCACAGCATGGGCATAGGCATTTCGAACGGTTTCCAAGCCGGCAAACGCAGATACCAGCATGAGAAGCGTGGTCTCGGGAAAATGAAAATTTGTCATCAGTACGTCCACAACCCGAAACTGAAACCCCGGGATAATGAAGAGCTGGGTTTCTCCTGACCCAGGCCTTACCTCTCTATGTTCATTGGCGATAGACTCCAAACTTCTGGCCACCGTCGTTCCGACAGCCACAACCCTGCCACCACGTTGCCGAACATCCTGAATCTGCTTGACCACATCTTCTGATACTTCAAACCATTCCGGGTGCATCGTATGGTTTTCGATCAGCTTCGTCTTGACCGGTTGAAATGTGCCAGGACCGACATGCAAGGTGATCGTGGCACAGCTAATCCCTTTGCCTGATAAGGCTTGAAGAA
>QIDY01000088.1 GCA_003228495.1 Nitrospirota bacterium | reverse complement strand
GATTTTATTTGTGGCAGGAAGAAATTTATTCCAACAATAAATCGGCCCGCCGATTGAATTGGTGACAGCGATGCTCATCATCCATATCACAGAGCACCAAGGTATTTCCATATGACACAATATCCAACCGGGTACGAGGAATACCCAAGTGAGCCAAATACTCTTTCACGGCTTTTGCCCGTCTCATGCCTAACACCATATTATAACTTTCGCTTCCACGTATATCGGTATGGCCCTCGATCATGAGCCCATAGCTGGAAAAATTTGTCATCCATTTGGCAGTTGCATCGAGCCGGTCTCGTACCTCAGGTGTAATTTCCCAACTATCAAAAGGAAAATAGACCGTCGGAAAAGGTTCGGGCTGGACTTGAGCATTGGCAGCCGATTTCTCCATCTCCTCAGGAATACCCATACGTTCTGATAAGACTGCCGATTCCGACGATGGCGACTTCGAGAGAGATGTCAGGATGAGCTTTGGTTGATGGGGTTGAGTTTCATTAGTCATGTGGTAATTCGTGGAGAGCGATTCGCATCCCCATGCCGAACATAAGATCGTTATTCCAAGTAAACGTAGAAACATAAAAGAACTCCCTCCGTTTTTATCTATTTTTCGGCGGAGTGCATCGAAGACTTAAGGATAGTCAAAGAAAAACGTGCGTTTTTTAGGCAGGAGGAAAGAAATACAAACAAAAATAGAGTCTGTGGAAGGAAGCTTATGAAGTTTAAAAAACAACGAAATCGCTTGAAAAGGTATATTTCGAAAATGCTCCTCTAAACCCACATTACCGTGAATCTTCTATTATCTGAACAGGAGTTAATCCACTACTGACGGAGGAAAAGGCATCGAGCAAGTTAGCACCAAGAGCCTGAAGCGCGACTACGATCATCATCCCAATTAAACTGACAAACAATGAATACTCAATTGCGGCTGTCCCTTGGTCGTCTCGAAGAAATTTGTACATCTTTAGAACGCCTCCTTTTGTGACTCATAACCCACAACTGACGTTGTATAGTTTTATCATGCAAAGGATAAACCACATGCCAAGGAAGGGTTCATTCCAGTTTTTTCTTCTCTTTTCCTGTACATAACAGACTTGGGATAGTTTAAAGGAGGGATACCGAATTTCGAACTAAAACCGGAATGCGACAGATAGTCCGACAGTTCCTGTAAAATTTTGGAAGCCATTTCTACAATCAAATAGAACACACAAATAACAAATACAAACTCAAAAAACATTGTTAGCTCCAGTGACGCTTCGGAGTTTCATTGACAAAGAAAATGATCCTATGGCATCATACCCATACCCAGTGGGTATGGGTATAGGAGAAAAACAAAGAGACGGAGGAAAAACCAATGACATCCGACATTCATACTAATGCGATAAAACGATTGGCCTATATTGAAGGCCACTTGAATGGTGTCCGGAAAATGTTAGAGGAAGACCGATATTGTGTCGACATCCTGAAGCAGACGCATGCCATACGAAAAGCCATTGAAAAACTAGAAGCCCTACTCCTTGATGGACATCTTCAAACTTGCGTGGTGGATGGCATTCAACAAGGAAGGGCCGAACAGATTATTGACGAACTTCGCTCACTATACACAGTTGGGCGATAACCGTACTCAAGAAAGGAAAATGGGTATGAAGAAACAACAACATTTCCCCATCGAAGGAATGACATGCGGCAATTGCGTACGGCATGTGGAACAGGCGCTCAAGAATCTTGCTGGCGTCTCACAATTAGAAGTGAATCTCGAAAAACATGAGGCGTTCGTGGAATACGATTCAACTCTTGTGACATATGAAAGCATGGCATCAACGCTCAAGGAGGCTGGCTACACGATGAGAGAACCCGCCAACTAACTGATGGTTGCTATGGTCGCTCAATTAACACATATCTCTTTCCCTGTTCATGGGATGACCTGTGCGTCTTGCGTCAACCACGTGGAACGAGCATTGAAAACCATTTCAGGTGTTTCGGGCGTATCGGTAAATTTGGCAACCGAATCGGCTTCCGTCGATTTCGATCCAACTATCGCCACATCTGAATCTTTGACCCACGCCGTTAAAGAAGCGGGCTATGAAATCCCCGTTCAATCACACACGATAAAAATTGGTGGGATGACCTGCGCTTCCTGTGTCAGCCATGTAGAAAAAGCTTTACAAAAAGTTCCTGGAGTCCTATCGACAACGGTCAATCTCGCGACTCAAACAGTCACGGTATCAACTTGGGCCGAAAGTAATGCACTTTCCGACCTCCAACA
>QIDY01000185.1 GCA_003228495.1 Nitrospirota bacterium | reverse complement strand
CATGCCAATGAATCCACAAACAACCAAACAGTCACGTTGGAGAAGCTCGCGTATTTTCTCACGCCGGAAGGGGATAATATTCAGCTCCATCCCGGTTCCTATCAGGTAAACCCTTTGGCCGATAGCCTGCAGGTCAGCCCTACAGGCGGGGAAACACCACCTGTTCAATTGGCCATCACGATGGACACCCATGACCAGGATGTGCCCGAGCCTATGGCCGTTTCCGTTCCCGGCATACCCGAAAGCGATTCCTCTGATCGTCATGTCCTCGCGATGCTGCTTCCAGGCGGGCTGGTCTATGAAGCGGTAGGGACCTATAGCGGCATCCGCTCTCGTGACGTTGATCCCCAATCCTTGATCACGGATCCCATGAAGATTTACTTGGAAAAATCGGTACATTTCCTGAGTCCTGATGGAGACGGCCTTGAGGTACAGCCCGGGACCTACTCCGTGGAGAACGCGGGAGAAGGGATTCGGTTGGTCACTGATGAAAAAGTGGAAGGCCTCCTTTTGGAAACCCAACAAGACAAAAATGATGGAGCTCTGGACACCTCGGTGGCTCTGTCTTTACCAGGTGAGGCCGAAGAAGAAGCCGATTTTCATTATATCGTTCTGATGACTCCCAATGGTGAAAGCTTTCAGGCGTTAGGAACGTATAGCGGTATTCAGCAACGAGGGATCTTCAAAAAATTTGCCAAGAAAGCCCGAGGAACAGTTAATAGGGCCAAAAGAACGGTAAATCGTGTAGGAAAAGGCGCAAGACGCACGACCCAACGAATCGGGAAAGGAATAGCTCGGACTGGGAAGAAAGCTGGTCGCTTCGCTAAAAAAACAGCGTTGGAGGCGAAGAAAAAAGCCGAATGGGTAGCGAGGCAAGCGGCAAAAGGAGCTCTTATCGCTGCCAAAGCTGTTTGCAAAGCCGGACTCACAGCCGCACAACTTGCCGCCAAAGCGAATGCTAAATGGTTAGGACCGATCAAAAAGAAACTTGCCGAAGCACTCGGAGTTCCTAAAGCACAACAGGCCATGCGACAGTCTATTGAATCAATTAAACAACGCAATGGAGAAGCCATTCGACGAACCATTGAGGCAATGATGATTCTGATGGACCCCAAGAATTCCAAAACCGTCAAGAATTTAATCAATCCCAACAAGATGTGTGATCGACCAGGGAATACGGTTCAGCGCACCTTTCAAAAGATGGTAGGGGGTCCCATTCGACGAGCATTGGCCGTTGCGCGAACAGGCAATGACTCTCAAGTACGTTCTCGTGGTTCTTTTGCATCTGCTACCATTGCCGTTGCCTTCAATGCGGCCAAAATTGGGGGAGGAGAAGTAGGTCCGCGCTTTGCTTTCGATTTCGTGAATAAGCCGCATTGGTTCATTGACCTCGCCGCAATGGTAAAAAGCAATATAGGTGGAGGGGGAGGAGTGGAAATTGGAATTTTCCCGAAAGTAAATCCTGTGGACACCGACGGGTGGTTTCTCGGTGTCGGAATCGGGCTTCCTTGTAAGGTCTTTTACCCAAAATTACCCAAAGGGGTGGGCTGCAACGTCGATGTCTTCTGGGATTTGCCACTTCGATTCGAAGGTTCAGTCTTCAAACCAAAATGGGATTTGACTTCATGGAAATTTTTTGCAGATCATTTCCTAGGGTTTGCCGTGGGTGCCGGAGGAGGCAAATCTAAATTTGATGCCGATATTGCCCTTAAGATAGGGGTTGGCATCAGGGTGACGAAAAAGTAGGGAGAGATTTTTTTAAAAAATCTTCGGCACACATATTAAGGAGAGCCCATGCGAACGAATCTTGATCTGGATGACCATTTGATTCAAGAAGGCTCTGACCTCACAGGAGTTCGCACAAAAAAAGAATCCGCCCACCTTGCGCTCACTGAATTAATTCGAGTTCGCAAAAAAATCCCTATAGCCTTGGATTATGACGTTCTCTTGGTTCACCAAGACAAAATTTTCATACGATCGCCCACATCTACCCTCTACGCCATCAGTGGTTCCAATAACATTCTGCCCTTGAGCAATCAGGTCAGCCAGTAGCTATTAATGTTTCATATGAGATTGGCATTTATTCGAGTCTGACCCGAATGGCACTAAGTTAAGCCCTTGTTGCATGAAAAAACAGCTGCAAAAACATGAGGGAACTGGCATAGTGTGCGATGAAAAATTCAACACCCTTATTCCCAAACTTTCATCTCCAGACTCTCCGAAGAAAACCGCGATCTGCCCAGCAGATCTTGGCGGCCAAACTGGCCCA
>QIDY01000142.1 GCA_003228495.1 Nitrospirota bacterium | reverse complement strand
AGCTGGCTCTGGAAGGGAATCTCCACGATGACGCCCTTATCGTCTATACATCGGGGACAACCGGACCCCCAAAGGGTGTTGTATTAACCGCCAAGAATTTGCTGGTTGACGCTGACGCAATAACTTCCTGGCACGGGTTCAGAATGGGTGATAGCCTGATGTGTATTTTGCCCATTCACCATGTGAACGGCATTGTCGTGACGTTGGTGACGCCATTTTATTTCAAAGGAAAATCGGTTCTAAATCGAAGGTTTCACACCACAACATTCTGGCCTCGAATCCAAGACGAAAGGATAAATTATGTCAGCGTTGTTCCCACTATTCTGGAATTTCTTTTAGAGAAGCCACTCGATATAGCGACATAATAGCGACATATCGATTAGATCATTTCCGGGGAGTCATTTGTGGCGCCGGTCCATTACTCAAAGAAACGGCCTCACGATTCGAAGACCGCTTTCAATTCCCAATCTGTCATGGGTATGGGCTGTCTGAAACCACCTGCTATTCCTGCTTTTTACCCGTTGACTTGTTCATGAAAGAGCATCGGCGCTGGTTAACCGCCTATGACTATCCCTCCATTGGTGTACCGATTCCCTACAACGACATGGCTATCCTTGACGATCATGGTCACCCCCTTCCAGAGATGACATCTGGAGAGATCTGCATACGAGGCCAGACACTCTGTTCAGGGTATTTGAAACGACCGGATGCCAATGAAGCGGCCTTCCAATGGGGTTGGTTCCGGTCTGGAGATACCGGATTTTTTGACCGTGATGACCAGGGCCGTCCTTACTTTTTCATATCGGGAAGGTTGAAGGAGCTCATCATTCGTGGGGGGATCAACATAGCACCCCTAGAGATTGATGAGGTGCTGAGGGGACATCCATCTGTGAAGTTTGCCATGGCCGTCCCATTCGACAACCGTTATTACGGAGAAGAAATTGCCGGATACATCGTTCCTCATAAAGGGATTCCCCAGCCTTCGGATGAAGAAATTTTGCAGTTCTGTCGTCAAGCCTTACCGTTCGCAAAATGCCCGAAAGTCATTCTGTTTGGTGAGGACGTACCCTATACCACAACCGGCAAGCCCAAAAGATTGGAATTAAAAACACGCCTGAGTGACGCATTGAGTTCATACCGGGATCTCAAATTTAAGGACAATCACCGAACATCAAGTGAAAAGGAAAAAGTGAAAAGTGAGAAGGAAAATTGAGACCTAGCGTTTTCTCTTAATGCTTTTCACTTCTTACTTCTCACTTCTAACTTTTCACTTCCTAAAGGAGGTTCCTATGGAGATTTCAAAAACTGAATTTCTCCAACTCTACTATTATCTCCTGTTAACCCGTGCGGTAGAGGAACGAGTCACAGCACTCTATCGCCAGGGCCGTATTGCCGGCGGTGTGTATACCAGCTACGGGATGGAGGCAATCTCCGTTGGGTATGCTTGCGCCCTGCAACCGGATGACATTATTGCTCCATTTCACAGAGATATGGGAGCATTCCTGGTCAGGGGAATTACCCCTGGAGAAGTCATTGCCCAATATCTGGGGAAACGAACAGGACCGACAAAAGGTAAGGACGGAAACGTCCACATGGGAGACCTTAAACGTGGAATTTTCGCCTTTGTGAGTCACTTAGCCAACAACCTGCCCCTTGCCGTGGGGGCTGCCTTGGCATTCAAGATCCGTGGGGAATCTCGCGTTGCCGTGACCAATACGGGAGATGGAGGAACCAGTCGAGGAGATTTCCATGAAGCGTTGAACCTTGCCTCGGTGCGCCAACTTCCAGTCGTGTTCTTCTGCAATAACAACCAATATGCCTATTCAACACCACTCCGCCATCAGATGGCCATCAAAGATGTCGTTGAGCGAGCAAAAGCTTATGCCATCCCCGGTGAAATTATCGACGGAAACGACGTTGGGACCGTCTATCTAACAGCCCAACGTGCTATTCAACAGGCGAGAGAGGGAGGGGGACCAACATTTATCGAATGTAAAACGATGCGCATGCATGGGCACTCGGAGCACGATTCGGCGAAGTATGTCCCACGAACACTATTGGAAGAATGGGCAAAAAAAGATCCCATTCTGAAGGCTCAACAAACCCTGAAAGAATTAGGATACGTCGATGAAACGGATCTCCGCAAAATTCAAAAAAGAGTGGAAGAGGAAATTGAAGCTGCATTGGAATTCGCCGAACAAAGCCCATTACCAGAAGGGCCAGAAACTCTAGAAGGAATCTTTGCCCCCAACAATGAGGAGGTACTGGGATGACCACAAGCACCTTGGCCCATGAGGCAACCTACCTCGAAGCTATCTCACAAGCCCTTGATGAGGAAATGAGTCAAGATGAACGCGTGTTCCTTTTAGGGGAAGATATTGGCCCGTACGGAGGAGCGTTCCGTGTCACCGAGGGCTTTCAGGACAAGTATGGTGAATGGCGAATTCTGGATACCCCTCTTTCAGAATCGGGCATTGTCGGAGCGGCAATTGGAGCGGCAATGATGGGCCTGCGACCTGTCGTGGAAATGCAATTTGCAGACTTTATCTCCTGTGCGTTTGATCAAATTACCGAGGTCGCCGCCAAGAATCATTATCGATGGGGGGCAGCCGTTCCCATCGTGATCAGGGCCCCTTACG
>QIDY01000061.1 GCA_003228495.1 Nitrospirota bacterium | reverse complement strand
GTCGGATTACGTGGCTACCTCGCCTCTAGAATTCTCCTTCAAAGTGGCTTCACCAACGTCTATAACTTGACCGGCGGGATTTTAAGCTTTCCTTCAGGCAAAGAAACCAATTCTGCCTAAGCGGGCTTGCACCCACTAACCGTGGTCTTGGTTTGCTAGACAATAAGGATTCGAAGAACCTTGTTGTCCTTACCCATTGAACAAAGCAGTTGATATACCTGATCGCCAAACCCTTTGGATTTTTTCAGGGAATCCTGGCTTTTGTCACGGTCCTTAAACATTTCGATCAGTTCATTCTTAGGAGTATCTGTTGTTTTCAAAAAAGTGTTGTATAGAGAAAAAATTGTATCTACTTGACTGGACAGAGTTACCAACGCGGAGGCTGTCAGCCTGATGGCGAAGAATTCGAATGTTATGCCACCTGGTATATAGCCGGACGGTAGGTAGGAGGGGGAACGGGTTTATTTGACTCTTTCGCTGCCTGGATCCATGCCTGTTTGGCTTTCAGCAATTCATTCAACGCTTCTTCCGGAGATTCGCCAAAAGCCGAGCAATGGGTCAAGTCGGGTAAGTCCGCAATATACCCTTCGTCTTCTTCGCTGTAAAATAAATTGATATGATAATCCGTCATGGTATTAATCCTCCAGTTTCAAATTATGACGTTCAATAATCTTAAGCAACTGACTAATCTGCTATGGTTTAGCTTTACCTCTGACGTTTTGTAGATTAACCAACTCAGAAATATCCGAATGAATGAATATATGATGGCTGCCATTGATTCGGTCCAATCTAAATCCGAAAGATTCGGCGCATTTTCTTGCTTCATCAAAACGGATGTTTTTTGAACCGGAAAGGAGCTTCTTCAATAGCTTCTTCTTATTCACTTAAATTACACCGTGCTTTGTATTCTTGTCACGCATTACATTACAAATCACTGGCCGGAGACGAGCGACAACGAGTTGGCGGTTAAAGTGGATTTGCCTTGTTAGAAAAATACGGAATTCTTCCCCTAAGAGACTAACGCCAGCACTCACCGGCCGGCGTTGAGCCACCGTTTCCGTTGTCGCCCAGTGTTGACGCACACACCGGGCGCCCTGAGCCACTCAAGCCGAGGGTCAGCCGGTCCGTGCAGCGACTGGTTATGGCCCCTCTGTCGTTCAAACCAATTTGTCAAGAAGTTCGACTTCCTTCCTGACGAGGTGGTTCACAATGTCGCCAATATCTTTGCCCTTGTTCTGTGCAAGACGCTCGACCTGGTTTTGCAGTTTTACATCCAAATAGATGGGCAATCTCAACTTGGCCCCTTTCCTGTAAAATTTGCCTCTTTCCGCTTTGGAGAAATCATATTCTCGTTTCATTCTGCATCACCCTCCATACTGGTGAGATTCACCTTTTGTGGCCTTACGGGCCGACATAATCCGAATCCTCCCGTTTGTCTGTGTTTCTTCCTGATAGGTGTGGCAAACGATCAACAAGGTCCCGGTGCGGTCCCAATCCCAGGGTAATCCATCTGTCCTCCTCTTGGCTATGCTCCTCATCAAATCCAGATAGAGCTTGAGGATCAAGAAAGACGGTAGCTGCGCGCTCAAACGTCACGCCGTGTTTTCTCGCATTTTGGTGGGCTTTGATGGGATCCCACTCAAACTGATATTCGAATAGATTTGGCATCAGGTATTATTTCATACGAAGCTGCCGTTGATGGTGAGCCTCTTTGAGACCCTAACGCCACGCTTCAGCCGCAGCCCTGCCGTCGGCTGGAAGCGATTGGGTGTCATTGGCACTCGGCTACCGCTTTGTCCCACCTATTCTTTCGCCCAGTACGTATCCTTTGTAGTAGTTTGACATGGACCCAGTGGCGTTATTGACGTTATTGACATCAAGGACCACGAAGGTATTACCTTGTCCGTTTGAAATCTGAAGGGTATAACCTTCGAGTGTTGGTCTTACGTTTACCGGGTTGGTGATTCCGTATGCACTTTCCCAAACTGTAGCAACGCACGCGGTCACTTCCTTGGCGTTCTTCCTGCTCACGAATGAGGCCACCGGCCCTTTGTTACGAGCATCCTGTGGCGTCGCGCATGCCGAGAATAGCGTCAGCAGCAGCGCTATTACCACGAAGCGGACCAGGAAATAGGGGGGGAAGTTATTCATTGCGACATTCTTGACGCCCAACATTTATTTTTATGCGTATTCTCTTTCCACATAATAATTTATCGATGGCTTTTGTCGAATTTGTGTGTGCTGTGCATTAAGGGAATGTTCAAAAAAGTCTCGTCCAGC
>QIDY01000401.1 GCA_003228495.1 Nitrospirota bacterium | reverse complement strand
GATTGTGCGAACATTTGCATGGTGGTTTTGGATGGGGGCGCTGCTGACCCTGGCCATCTTAATGGTACAAGGCGGAGCGCGAGATTTACTATACGGATCCTCTTCGTCCGGCACGTGGGAAGGTGTCCTTTCTATGGGCTTGACAATATTTGGAGGCGGCATGTTAGCTGGATGTGTCGCGGTAATTTTCAATCGACTGCGGTAGAATAGAGGGATCTCCTTTTTGGGAATAGTCAATAGCAATATTCATTGATAATCGAGGTTGGTTTTCATATGAAATGTCTAAGATGCCAAGGTGCCATGCTGGTCGAGCGGCAATACACCAGGGTCTCTCGTCGGTGGAATGCCAAGTGTATCAATTGCGGTTTTTGGTTCGATTTAGCAGATGTGTTGCGCTTTTTTAAGCGGGTTATTGAAAGCGGCCACCACGGTCAAAAAATCCGTGAAACCCTCTAGCTTATTCCAGCTTCCCTTCCCTCTTTCCCATTTCACATATTCCACTTTTTCAATTCCGTTCAATCTATTTTCGGCCGTTCTTAGATACTCAACCCTGCGACATGCACGCTACTCAGGCTGTTCAGGGAAAATTGAAAATAGCTGCCGCTGGCGTTTTTGGCCTTTTGTCCTGTTCAGTTACAGGGTGTGTGCTATGGGCGTCAACATCTGCGGTGCTCTGCGGGGAAGGGCTTATGTTGTTGCTAAAACATGATAATTGGAACTTACTTGGATTCACGATAGATGCCGGCTTCCGGGTAGAAATCAGGAAGCATAAAAAAGATTCCTGGTACTTTTACTAACCCTCAATTTTTTAAAGAAACGGCCCCTCTTGTTAGCCTTTGGCTAATTCTTTGAGAGTTGTGCGGATGAGGTCTTCTAGTTCGTAGGTTTCGCCCATTTTGCCTGTCGCGAGATTAATGGCTTTTTTGACTTCAGGGGCCCGGTACCCCAAATTGATGAGTGCGGAGGAGGCTTCGTCTTGCAGGAAGTTGGTAGGCTCAATCGTGGTAGTTGAGGAATTCTGGTTTCCCGAGATGACGATTCTGTTTGTTTTATCTTTTAATTCTAGGACGATTCGGCTGGCCGATTTTTTCCCGACGCCGGGAATGGAACCCAAGCTTTCGATATCCCCAGATTCGATCGCGTTACATAAATCGGGAACAGATAAGGTCGACAAGGCGCTCAGGGCCAGTTTTGGTCCGACGCCGGTGATGCCGGTGAGCAATGCAAAGGCCTGTTTTTCCTCCATGGTAGCAAAGCCGAAGAGCTGAATGGTGTCATTGCGCAAATACGTGGAGACGAAGACTTGCACGGGGGCATTAATATCAGGAAGGGTAAAATACGTGGAAAGGGCAATGAATACCTGATATCCCACGCCTTGCACCGAAATGACGGCATCTTGAGGTGTTTTAGAAGAGAGGATCCCTGACAGTGAGGCGATCATGATGGTGTGGGACTTATCTGTTTTAGAGGCAGAAAGAATCGCGAATGATTCAAGAAAGCAGCGAGGAGAAAAAAGGGGGAAAATGAAGAGGAGATCAGAGAGCTAGGCACTTTCGGCGGCCATTTTTTCCATCAATTCGTTAGAGATCTCAAAGTTGGCATGGATCTTAGCCACGTCTTCGTTCTCGTCTAAGAGATCCATGAGTTTTAAGGCTTGCTCCGCGTCTTTTCCTTCAAGTTGAATGTGGTTTTGTGGGAGAAAGGTGAGGTCGGACAGACTGGTTTCAATCTGTGCCTTCTGTATCGCTTCTTTGACGGCTTCAAAATCGGCTGGTTCCGAAATGACCTCAAACCCCGTGGGGGTTTGTTTCACGTCTTCGGCTCCTGCCTCCAGTGCCAGATCGAATAATTGTTCTTCGGTCACAGTTGGGCTCTCGATCACCAGTAACCCTTTTTTGTGAAATTGCCAGGCAACCGCGCCGGCTTCAGCCATGGTGCCATTATTTTTAGTGAGTATATTTCGAACTTCGGCCACCGTCCGGTTGCGTTTATCGGTTGAAATCTCCAGGAGGAGAGCCGTCCCCCCGGGTCCATAGCCCTCCAGCATAAACTCTTCGAATTGTATCCCGGGGAGTTCCCCTGTGCCTCGCTGGATGGCCCGTTTGACGGTATCGGCAGGCATATTCACTTCTTTGGATTTCGCAATGGCTTGGCGCAAGGTGGGATTGCCGTCGGGATCGCCGCCGCTACGTGCGGCAATGGATATTTCACGGATCACTCGCGTGAAAATTTTCCCCCGCTTGGCATCTTGAGCGCCTTTGTGACGCTTAATTGTGGACCA
>QIDY01000308.1 GCA_003228495.1 Nitrospirota bacterium | reverse complement strand
GAGATATTCATGTACGATAAATCCATTGGGGATGATTGTAATGGGACTGAGAATCTATGACAATTTTTGAATCTTGCTCTGACCGGGAACACCAGTCACGTCTTGTGTTGCCACTTGAACCTCATTGACTATAAGCTGGTCGACTTTCATCAACAATCCGGCCGAGGTGACACTCAAATGAGCATAATGGTCTTGAATTTCACCATCGTTTCTTGCTTCTCTTTTTTTGTCTTTCTTCTCGGCTATGATTTTTCTCTTTTCGTAAACTTTTCCCCCTCGCTTTCTCTGGTTCGGTAATCATTGAGGACTTGGCAGATCATCAGAAAATCAGGGCTAATCGGCAAGAATATCCTGAAATTGCCGAGAAAGACCAAAGAATCTATGGTGTTTTTATGCATGTAGCAGAACGAATACAAGACGACACACTTGTTTTGATGATTTCCGGGCGAGTGACGTTTTACTCCCGAAAAGTCTTTCAAGCTATTGTCAACAATGCGCGACTTTCAGGTGCGAAGCATATCATGTTCAATATTCAAGGCGTGACGTTTATGGATAGTGCGGCGTTAGGGGGACTGGCGTTAGCCTATCTGAATTTGAAGGAATGTGATTTGGTTATGAGTTTGGTTGGTCCAGTGATTTGGTTATGAGTTTGGTTGGTCCACAACAACCCATTAAAAGCTTGCTCGACGAAGCGAATTTCCCTACACTGATTCCAACCTATCCATCAGAAGAATCCGCGTTTCAATCCATCCAGTAGTCGTTTTATAATTTTCCGTACATCTTCAGGTTGATTCGGCACGATCAAAAGGGAATATGTTACCCTTGGGGAGGCTTGCGCGTGCATGATGAAAGTTGGGATATGCCAAACAACACAGATAAAGAATAGAACAATCTGATGGACCAAACACCCCTGTCGACCTTAAGACTCGAACTGCAGCGTCTGGAATTGACGGGGTTCATCGTTCCTCACGCGGATGAATATCAAAATGAATATCTGCCTGCTTGTGCCGAACGGTTAGCTTGGCTAACCGGGTTTACGGGATCTGGAGGTACGGCGGTTGTGCTTGCCAAAGAAGCGGCCATATTTATTGATGGTCGCTATATACTCCAAGTCGAAGATCAGGTGGATAAACAAGGCTTTGCATTCAAACATAGTGGAGATCATCCTCCTGCCAGTTGGCTCGAACAGCATGCGAGTGCCTCAGATCGCATTGGCTATGATCCATGGCTCCTTACACCAAGAGATCTTGAACGTTATCAGAAGGCCTGTGAACGGACCGGGGCGCAACTTGTGGCATGTTCTCCCAATCCGCTTGATCAGGTATGGCATGAGCGACCCTCTCCTCCAGTGGGTTTGATTAAACCGCATCGGTTGGAGTTCTCGGGGAAGAGTTCACAACAGAAGCGAGAAGATTTAGCAAAGAGCCTTCGGGATGATGGCATTGATGCCGCCATTATTAGCGCACCAGATTCAATTGCGTGGTTGTTGAACATTCGAGGAAGCGACGTATCGCATACGCCGTTACCCCTGTGCCAAGCGATTATATATGCCACTGGACGTGTGGCGGTGTTTGTCGATCCCCAAAAAGTAAATCCTGATTTGGCGTCACATCTAGGCTCCGATGTTTCCCTGGAACTGCCGGAGGTGTTTGAAGATGCTTTGCAGCAATTAGGCCAACAGAGGCAGAGCGTGTTGTGTGATCCTTCGAAAACCAATACTTGGATTTTTTCGACGTTGACTAAGAATGAGACACAGATTATTCATGGTGATGATCCGTGTGCATTACCCAAAGCCTGTAAAAATGCCGTCGAGATTCAAGGCGCCTATGCCGCACATGAGCGGGATGGAGTTGCGGTGTGCCAGTTTTTAGCATGGCTAGCCCGCAAGTCTTCAACTGGGCAAGTGACGGAATTACAAGCTACTGCCTACTTAGATAATTGTCGAAAGCAACAAGCGATGTGGGAGGATGCCAGTTTCCCCACCATTTCGGGCGCAGGATCGAATGGGGCCATCGTCCATTATCATTCCACTCCGGAAACCAACCGGCGGCTGATGCCCGGGACATTATATCTGGTGGATTCCGGCGGCCAGTATCTTGATGGTACGACAGATATTACGCGAACCCTGGCCATCGGTCAGCCATCAAATGAACATCAGGATCGCTATACGCGAGTCTTACAAGGCCATATCGCACTTGCCACAGCCAAATTTCCAGAAGGGACGACCGGGAGTCAACTGGATGCCTTGGCACGAGCTCCACTTTGGGCCATTGGGTTGGATTATGATCATGGGACGGGGCATGGCGTCGGAAGTTTTCTTGGCGTCCATGAAGGGCCGCAACGAATTGCGAAGTCAGCAAATTCGGTTGGGCTCAAGCCAGGCATGATTATTTCGAATGAGCCTGGGTATTACAAAGCTGGAGCCTTTGGGATTCGGCTCGAAAATTTAGTGTTGGTCAAACGGGAGGAGATGTACAAAGACTCCAATCGTCCGTTTTTAGCATTCGACACCTTGACCGTGGTGCCATTTGACCGGAGGTTAATTGTTGTGGCCCACTTGTCCGAGCAGGAACGTGGCTGGATCAATACCTATCATGCTCGCGTGTGGCAATGTTTGGAAGCGAAAGTCGACGCGGAGACACGCGTGTGGCTAGAACAGGCGACATGCCCTCTTAATTAGTTGTTCAATAAGCCAGAAATACAATTCAAGCAATCAGGATGAGACAGATAAAGGCTGCACATGTCCAAGACCAATGAAGAAATAGCTGAGACCATCAGAACACAGATGGGAGATAATCCAGAAATCACGGCCGTTCAGGTCAAGGGGCATTTGCTTCAACTCCATGTCACGGAAAAAATGTTTCATCGGTTGTCGGCTGATCGAGAACGCGGACGAAAAATCGTTCTCGTGCTCTTGGAGC
>QIDY01000294.1 GCA_003228495.1 Nitrospirota bacterium | reverse complement strand
TTGCTTCAACTCCATGTCACGGAAAAAATGTTTCATCGGTTGTCGGCTGATCGAGAACGCGGACGAAAAATCGTTCTCGTGCTCTTGGAGCAGATGAAAAAACTGACGGGTTTGGATGATGTGGTCGTGTGGGTCTATTCCGATAAGAAAAAGGGCATTGAGGGAACAATCAAATCCTGGGGCGGAGGCAACGTTAATTTCCTCTTTGACCTTTAGACGACAGGCTAAATAGGGCTTCTATTCCTGGTTCTTTCGACCAGGCCAGGACCCTAGGCTAGGCGGTAGGCCGGACTCCCAGGAACCCACCCGTTTTCCCCCCATGCCGATAGGACACGACCAAATCCCATCCGATGTGTGATTGATTCGCCATCGGGCGCCATCGGCACTCAACCATATCCACATAGAAGATCGGTGAGTGGGCTTCTTTTTTTCCTTATCCATATCTCTTCCAGGTGTGCTAGGGCCATATTTTAACACTCAATATCCACGGATGAGAAGGTTGCAGCCAAGAGAGTAACCTGGTATTTAGTCAGTTCATTGAATCAAACTTGACAAGTTTATTGTCTAATATGCCAAGGTGTGTATATGCCAGATAGTGATGAATCTTTAGCTTCTTCAGTGCCAAATTCCCCAACAGGTCTTCTTGGGCAGTATGACTCAGATGTAACGGTCTTAACTTTCGGAGAGAAGACGATCATCTTAGTTGGCACGGCTCATGTCTCCCAGGAATCCGTAGAATTGGTCAAGCTGGTTATTGAGCAAGAGCATCCTGATGGTGTCTGTGTAGAATTAGATGCCAAGCGATTTGAAGCCATTTCGCATCCTAACCGGTGGGAATCTCTGGATCTCAAGGACATTATACGGCAAAAACAACTCAGCACGCTCATGGTCAATTTGGTGTTGGCCTCTTTTCAAAAACGTTTGGGCGATAAACTTGGCGTCATGCCGGGAACCGAAATGCTCGAGGCCATTCGGATGGCGGAGAAGCATAATGCTCCGGTGACATTGGGTGATCGCGATGTGCGTGTGACCATGCGTCGGGCGTGGCGCAACACGCCGTTTTGGCGGAAAAGTATGCTTTTATCCTCACTCCTCCTGAGTATTTTCGATACCACAGAAGTTTCCGAAGATGAGATCCGCAATCTCAAAAAGAAGGATGTGCTTTCGGAGATGATGAAAGAGTTGGGCAAAGAAGTGCCCACGCTTAAAGAGGTCTTGATTGATGAACGGGATCTCTATTTAGCAAAGAAAATGGTAGAGGCGCCGGGAACACGGACGGTGGCTGTGGTGGGAGCAGGACATGTGGAAGGCATTTGCAAGACCATTGAGAATCAGGAAACGGAAGAAGTTAACCTGGAAAAGTTAAATTATATCCCACCAGTTTCTCCCATGTGGAAAATGGTCGGTTGGAGTATTCCCCTGTTAATCGTTGGATCGATTGCATGGATCGGTTGGCAAAAAGGAGCGGATGCGGCAGGAGAAAATGCCTTGTTTTGGATTTTGGCGAATGGCATTCCCAGCGGCCTTGGAGGTCTTTTGGCGATGGCTCATCCGTTGACGGTCCTCACCGCCTTTGTGTCTGCGCCGTTTACGAGCCTGACGCCGGTGATTGGAGTGGGCTATGTGACCGCCTTTGTGCAAGCCTATCTTCAACCACCGCTTGTACGCGATTTTCAAGCGGTCGCAGAAGATATCGCCATTCCTGGACGATGGTGGAAGAGTCGGCTGCTACGCGTGTTTCTCGCATTTCTTCTTCCCACGATCGGCAGCATTATCGGCACATGGGTTGGCGGCACGCGTATCGTTTCCAATTTATTTTGAGAGCCGACTAGTTCGGTTCCCTCCTTTGAAAGGAGGGATAAAGGGAGGTAGAAATTCCAGTAATTTTAGAATTTCAAATCAAAACAGAGATCATGATAAAGCTTGCACCTTCGACGTATGCTGGAAAATACACTTCGGGCAGGTGTAATGGATAAATCGGCCTTCCCCCACAAGACGTTTCATCATCGTGGTTTGACACCAGGTGCAGAGCCGGTCGGGAATTTCTGAGGAAGATGGGGTTTGGGCTGAGGCAGGATTAGGTGTAGTCATAATGGAAGACATTCTCAAAAACATCTGTGGGGTTTGTCAATGTTCAAGGCTATGAAATCAACGATAATGTTGATCTGGGTGCTAGGGGGGCTCTTGCTATTGCTGCCGGTACATGGGTTGGCTGCCGATGAGGAGCAGGATCAGCCACGCCTTACCGTTTCGGCAGAGGGAAAGATGAATGTGCCTCCCGATAAAGCGGTGTTGAGTTTC
>QIDY01000059.1 GCA_003228495.1 Nitrospirota bacterium | reverse complement strand
GATGCTGCGAGACCTCCACCATTTTTGGCGTCAGAATACATTGAGAGCAATCCATCGTGGGGAAGGTTTCAGACAACTTGGCCATTTGTCCGCCTATGGAGTTTTCCTTTTCAACCAGGACCACTTTGTGACCGCCCTCAGCAATATCGAGAGCCGATTGTATCCCGGCCACTCCACCACCAATGATCAACGCCTTTTTTGTTACGGCGACCTTGATGTTTTCCAATGGGGCATTTTTCCGAATACGTTCAACGGTCATTCGGGTTATATCAAGAGACTTGATCGTCCCAATCTCTTTGGTCGGATCATGATGAACCCAAGAACAATGTTCACGAATGTTTGCCACTTCTACCTCGAAGGGATTGAGACCTGCCGCTTCTGATGCTTTGCGGAATGTCTTTTCATGCATGTGGGGTGAACAAGCTGCAATCACCACCTTGTCTAATTTATTAGTCTTAATGATTTCCTTGACCAATGATTGACCAGGGTTGGAGCAGAGAAAGCCAGCGTTCTCGGTATGGACGACTCCAGGGATATTTTTGGCTTCATCAGCCACTTTTTGGCAATCAACAGTATCTTTAATATTGTTCCCACACTGACAAACAAACACGCCAATTCGAGACATAGAGCCTCCCTTCTTTCAACAAAAGCTCAACGCAGGTTATGTACCCACCGATACTTTTTCCTCTAAAATCCCCTTTCCTTTCAAGACAGGACGAGGATCGCTAAAGTTTTTGGGCAAATCCAACTCCTCCACCGGCATACCCAGAGCCAAGCCCAGCAGTTGCGTAAAATACAACATGGGAAGGGTTGAACCTTCCCCCGTCGTTTCCACGGTATGTTTCTGCGCACGCTCAAGGTTATAGAAACATAATGGACAGGTCGTGGTAATCATTTCGGCTCCAACAGCAAGAGCGGCGTCTATCACCTTCACCGAAAGCTTCACGACTATATCTTCACGCGACATCGCCAAATGGGAGCCACAGCATTCGCCTTTATGAGAAAACTCGATTGGCTGACATCCTATGGCCTGGAGAAAGTCTTCAAAAATTTGAGGGCGTTCTGGATTATCAATGGCCACCCCTTTTGGCCGCAGGAGCGTACAGCCGTAATAGGCCGCCACCTTGATCTTCTTCAAATCCCGTTTGACATGTTTCTTTAATTCAGTGTATCCCACATCATCGCGTAAAACTTCTAACAGGTGGACCACCTTGACACTGCCATCGTAATCGGTACCCAAGAAATTATTGATCAGATTCTTCTTGTCTTCTTTATCCTCCTTCACCGCCACGTTGGTCCGTTTCAACGTGCTGTAACAGAACGAGCACAATGTTGAGACCGTCCCACCTTCTTTCTGAGATTGAACCAGGACATTCGTGGGTCCCGTGAGGGCGATGGCATTGTTGGGGGTTAAAGGAAAAGACGATCCGCAGCAATTCCACTTGGAAAGTTCAGCGAGTTTGATACCAAGAAGGCGAAAAGAATCCCTTGCCGACAAGTCGAAATCCTTAGCGACCGTGTTCAGCGTACAACCTGGATAATAGGGAATGCTGTCCATAAATTCTTACGACATCAACTTTCGAAATCCCGCCACAATGGCCTGCTGTGGGGAGCGCTCGATAAATTCTCCAGTGACCTGCGCCATTTCAATTGGCGCATGTCCTTTTCGAAGGCTGAGCCGTCGCAAACCTTCCATCAATTTCGACGGATCCAAACACTTCGGACAGTTATATTGACACTGAAAACAAGAGACACAAACCCACATCGAGTTCGACTCGAGCACCGTTTTCTCTTGACCTAGCGTGACAAATCGAATAATTTGGGACACGGGAATTTCCATCTCGTCGGAAACGGGACAAGAACCAGAGCAATTTCCACACTGGTAGCAACGAGACAGGTCTTCCCCCGTTTCCCGCTCCACCTGTGCCAGAAATGGGTTTTTCGTTTTTGACAGGGACTCGATGGTGATTTTCATGTTTCTATTGCCGTGGATACTTGGTCAAAAATTTCACCAAATCACGAACAGAGATCAAACCAACAAGTCTTCCATTCTTTTCAACACCAAGATGCCGTATGCCTTTTTCACACATCAAGTCATTAGCATCAAGCAATGTTGCCTCGGCATCGATATTCAGAATGGGTGTTGTCATCACTCGTTCAATAAGCTCTTCCTCAGGATTCATTCCCTCTGCCATCACACGCCGCGTAAGATCCGTTTCCGTCACAATTCCTAACGCATCATCTTTTTTCACCAAGAGACACCCAATTTTATGATCGCGCATGAGTTGCGATGCCTGCCGAATAGTCTTGTCATGATCAACA
>QIDY01000094.1 GCA_003228495.1 Nitrospirota bacterium | reverse complement strand
GGCGCTCATTGGCGTGGTGTTAGCGGCTATGAGTAGCGGATATGCGGCTGGGGGCTGGTTCGCTGATCGATATCTTCCTCAGCGAGTGTTAGCCGGGATGTTATTGGCATCTGGAGGCTGGACGCTCTTTTTGGCATGGGCGGGGCAACCCGTCGTGTTTCAAGTGTTTCAATGGATTCAGGATCCACGTTGGGGTCCATGTTTTGCAGCTAGTGCCTTATTGGCGATTCCTGCTTTTGGATTAAGTGGTGTGCTGCCGGCCCTGTTACGTCTCGCGATTTCGGATATGGGGCATCTTGGCCGGCATACGGGAGGGATGATTGCCGTTTCGACAATGGGAAGCCTGGTCGGCACGTGGGGCACGTCATTTTATTTATTGACCTGGATGGGGAGTACAACGTTGGTTGCCGTGTTAGGTGTTGTCCTGATGATTTTGGGTCTGATATGGACTCTGCAAAGTCGTCAACTTTCTCTTGTGCTTCAAGTGGGGCTATTTGTCGTTGTGGGAGGTATGACCTGGATGGGGTTTCATCCGGTCATTGTATTGCCGCCTGCCATTCATCAGGAAGATAGCCCGTATCAACAAGTCCGGGTGAGTGAAGATGATTTGTTTCGATACCTTATCTTAAATAACACATTCCATGCGGTGATGTGGAAAGTGGCGCCCACGTTTCTCGCGTTGCCTTATAGCCAAGTTATGATGGGGGTGTTGCCGGTTCTGGAGAAACCGACGCGCGGGTTGATTTTGGGGCATGGAGGTGGATCTCTTGCCAAATGGTTGGCGGAGCATTGGCCAGGTCTGGAATTAGATGTCGTGGAAATGGATCCCTCGGTGGTCATGGCTGCGGAACAGTACTTTGATTATACGGCACCTGAGAATCACTATGTGTTTGTCCAAGATGCGCGAACATTTTTACGTAACAATCCCTCTCGATATGACGTCGTCTGGGTGGATGTGTTTGCCAGGCATTTGATCCCCTTTCATGTTACGACAAAAGAATTTTTTGAAGAACTGCGCGACCATGTGAATCCTGACGGCGCCATTGCGGTGAATCTTGCCTCTTCCGATGCCCCGGCGAATGTCCGACGAGCGGAAGCGGTGTCGACGACGATGGGGTTGGTATTTGAGAACATTACGACATATGGGGTGGCCGGCCCCGATTGGTTGAAAACCAAGAAAGGCTCGGTCAATCTGATTTTTTTTGCAGGTCAACCTGTCAAAAAGATGCGGGCTCCTCAATTTGTAGACCTGCTGACGCGTTCCATGAATCGCAACCAATTTCCGCCTAAAGGGTTGGAATTTTTTCTGTCCCATGTTCCTGTGTCTTTGGAGCCTGGCCAAATTCTCACAGATGATTTTTCCCCGCTAGATTTACTTCAAGGGGAAGCGTAACATCTCTCTGTTTGTCTTCCACCATTAAAACCGAATCCCTTTTCACCAAAAATGTAAAGATGCGATCCAGGTCAATGTCTGTGGCGCGGGTTTTCAGAAGAACTGGTCTTTGCTGAACGGGTTGAATGCAATGGGGGCACGGATCCTTCCGTTTGCGGCTTATATGGCCTTTCTTTTGGTTAGCAGCTTGTTGCCAGAGGATTCTGGGGTTGAGCTTTGGATGTACCCGATAAAAACTGCGGTAGTCCTAGGGTTGTTGGTCTATTTTTGGTCGTCGTATCAAGAATTACAACGCCCAATTTTTACGGATGCCAAGGACGCCGGATTAGGCATTGGTGTGGGAGTGTTAGTGTATGTGCTGTGGGTTCGGATGGATTGGACTTGGGCCATTCAAGGCGAGATGACAGGCTACAATCCGTTTCAAGAAGGTACCGGAATAGGATGGGGTCTTGCCGCAGTCCGTATATTCGGAGCATCGATTGTCGTCCCCCTCATGGAAGAACTCTTTTGGCGGTCGTTTTTGATTCGCTGGGTGGTGGATCCTAATTTTGAAAAAGTGGCTTTCGGGACGTTTACCTTGGCGTCGTTTGCTGCCACGGTGGTGTTATTCGGTTTGGAACATAATCTGTGGCTGGCAGGGATGATGGCTGGAGTGGCGTATAATTGTCTCTATTATCACACGCGCCGGCTGTGGCCCTGTGTGGTGGCTCATGCCACTACAAATTTTATTTTGGGTATGCACATCCTGGCCACGCAGGAATGGCACTGGTGGTAAAGAGTACAGGAAGATTGTGGGTAGCTAGAGAGAAACTCCCCTAACCATGTGCTGATCAGGGGCTTGGAATCTACTCAAGCCTATTGTTGGACGACGACTTTCGGCCAGAACTTATACCGGATTTGGGGGTTCTGACACCCGTCGAAATTGGGAATGTCATAGAGACAGCGGTCAACGGTGGCCACTTCCTCAGGGGTAAATTCGAAAACTTTCCGCGTTTTCCAAAATTGATCCAGCGTGAAATAGTCATTCGTGGCTGGTTTTTCCTTTACCGCAGCTTGAAGTTGTTGAAACACCAAGGTATCGACACCTGGGACTCGTCCATTATTGCGGGTGATGCACCATTTCACAAGTTCAGCCACGCCATACATGCTCAAATCAATTTTTTCTTTTTCCACGGCCATATTCTCCTCCCTACAATAGCTCCTCAAAAACACATTGCAAAATTTCTATACCATAAAGCTAATAGGCTCTGCTAGTAGGTCGTGCTATTCCCGTTGAAAATCCTTTTATAATGAGGCCTGCCAGGAATGAAATCGGTCAGCCGGGGTTCCTAGCTGTGGTTTTACAAGATCTCGGGAAACCCGTATACTCGGGCCGC
>QIDY01000148.1 GCA_003228495.1 Nitrospirota bacterium | reverse complement strand
AGTCATTATGCTGCAGCAACACATCCCGAAACGCCGGATCATGCATTTCTTTTTCCTTGATCTGAAAGGTATCTACGCCATCAGGATACGCTCGAAATAAGGTGACGGGTCCAAAATTATCCCGGTTAAGCACCGTCGTACAGGCATGACTTTCTAAATGTTCACGCAGAAGCTGCGCCATTTCAACAATGTGCCCGATAATAACGCGCAGACCTTCCTTGCCAAAGAGTTTTAAATTCGCGAGAGCCGACAACGTCCCCGTCCCTGAACGTGAGGTTTCAAGGGTATACATCCCTGGACGATGTTCTCCAAATTGATAGAGATACGGCATTTGTTCTTGTGGCCGCCGAAGGCCTGTCAGATCATCTTGCTCTTTGACCAAAAGCAAACTGGAAATATAGGGAACAAATCCCGGCTTGTGAAAATCGATGCCAATGGAATCAGCACAAGAGAGATGCTGAATATGGCGGCAGGCTCCGGCTAGGGCGCGTAACGTACGAGGACGAAAGCCCAAAGGATTCTCTTCAAAGGAATAATCTGTGAACACGGACCAGGCCCACCCAATGACCGCATCGGCATGAATATGCGGCACATACGATAATTGATACTCTTGGACCAATTCGTCTCGTAGCGTCGTAATAGCGTGAATATCATCAAGGCCAAAGGCATCGGTCGTTCCAAGCGTGGCAATGATTCCCGCGATTTTTTGACCGGATTGGAGGACCTGGGAGGCTTGCTTTCGAAGTGCATCCACATCCATCGCATTGAGTCCGTTCGTTGGAACCGTGAGAAGATTGTTAGACCCTAATCCCAACCAACCGGCAATGTTGTATCGACAATAATGACTCGCATCACTGGCAAACACCACAGCATCCTCACGAATCCCCTGCTCCATGGAACCCGGTAGCGCTTTCCCCAAGCCTAATTTCATGCCATAGAGCGTGGTGCCCGTTCCTCCAAAGGTAAACACGCCACCAACACGTTCCGGATCATAGCCCAAAAGTGCGGCCATCATCGTGACCACTTCGACTTCCGCCAGCGCCACCCGATGGCTATATTCATCCCAGGACAGATTGGGGTTATACAACGAAGAAAGCAGTACGCCAATAAGCGAGGAAATCGTGACCGGTGGCACGACGTTTTGTTGCGTGCGAGGATGACCCCACAGGGTTAAGCCTTCACAATACTCAACCAGTTCATGCGTCACTTCTTCTACGCTCTTGCCTTTTTCGGCTAATCGGCTTTTCTTTGCTGCTCCATAGTTCAGCTCTTTACGTTCGCCCAAAATGGGCCGTTCACTTTTCAGAACATCGACAGCATCGATAGCTCGCATCACGCTATGGACAAAATACGAATCATGCACCCGATCAGAAACCGGTTTGGGGAAAGCTGTCCGAATCGTGTCTAAGAGAGTTCTGTACGGGGCTGCCATCAGCTTAAACTCCTCTCACAAAATTACGTGATCGTTTGGTTTGCTCCTTACACATCATTCATCACTCGTAGCACTTGACTCTCCATCCTTGTCCAGCGCACCATGATACCGTTCCCTCAAGATATTTTACCGCAATTATTACCTTAAAGGGATTCGTAACGACTCAGGTATTTAGGCTGAAGACTGAAGGGGATCACTCATATACCCAAAGTGTTGGATGATGACGTATGATTAGACCCTCAAAGCCTTCGGCCTTCAGTCTATCCACCTGAGCCGTTAAAGGGCTTCGATGCAAAACCCCCTCCGTCCCGACTTATTTGCTGTCAATCCAAATCCTGACCTTTCGGTTCACCATGTCGGATTGGGGCAACATAAGGTCATCATTGCCGATCACTTCTATCAATATCCGGAGGACATCCTCCAAACGACATTGGAACTGCCTTATACGGACCGGTTCGAGATTGTGGGGAATTTTCCTGGAGTGCGAGCAAGTCTGAATGTGGACACCCAACCCTTGATCGAACATTTAAGCCACCTGTGGGGAAACGTACTCTCCCCATTTTTTTCACCTCAACCAGTTGTCTTTCAAGGCATCAAGACTCACGAATACCGATTAAACGTCGGGCAACGTCAACCCCATATCGATCAAGATGTGACGGCCATGGTGTACCTCAACCCCGGAGACTCCTGCAAAGGCGGAACTGGCCTCTATCGCCATCGACCAACGGAACTCGAACGAGTCCCAATCACGCCGGATACCACCATCCGGCAGTTAGCCGATCAACTTGAGTTAAGTGACGAATTTCTGTCAAGCCCGGAGGGGAGGGCTATGAAAACTTTCAAAACAGTATGATCTTCAACCCACTGTTTGCCTGTCGGGACAACCGATATATTAATGATGGCAATGCCTATTGGGAATTACTCAAACTCATTGAGATGAAACCTAACCGGCTAATGATGTTTGACGGCCGTTGTTTTCATTCACAGTACATCCAGCCCGGCGACTACGATCAGGCCTTTCGGGTCAACCAGATTTTGTACCTTCGACAAGAAGCCTAACCTTCATCGAACCTTCCCCGTACCCGCCAACCGTTGAGCCCTGTCTTCTCGTTCGGAGGGCATCCCTCCTGACAGTGAACATCTATTCACCATATCCTTGAGCCCTCATGGCTCCCCGCTCACATTTCCCTGCCATTGTCGCGTTGTGTTTGCACCAAACTCAAATCATCACTCTGAATAACATGATTGGGGATAGAAACAGCGTGTTTATGGCAGGAGGCACAACAACACCGTGATTGGAAAGACGTGCGCTGAAAAACCGGAGAATGATAGTTATTTCGGTTGGGTGGCGTCAGAAAATCCAGCAATCTCCACAGGCGGACGGTCTGGAAACTGTGCCACCAGATTGAGGCTACCCCCCATGGCTTCCACATATTTCCGCAGCGTCGACAGCATGACATCGCTCCGCTGCTCAAGACGGGAGACCCCATCTTGAGAAATCTTCA
>QIDY01000321.1 GCA_003228495.1 Nitrospirota bacterium | reverse complement strand
AATCCTGTACCCGATATTGGGAATCCTTCTCAGCCCCATACTCGCGGCGGCTGCAATGACATTCAGCTCCGTCTCAGTTATTGCCAATTCGCTCCGCCTACGAAATGTTAAACTTTGAACCTTAGAATGGCGGATAAAGATTTGGTATTGGAGTGAAGGACTAGGAAATGATCAGTTCTTCACTCCTCATTTTTGATCTCTCACTTCTTACTCCTCACTCCTGACGCCTCATTAGTACTCCTCAGTACTCCTCGCATTTCCCTCCTTACTCTTTTCAAAACACACCTCCCAATGTGTGCAAGTTCGCTCATCCATTCATTGTCGATTTCGCTCATGCACTAATTCCCTGTTGACGAGCATTCCGTACAGAATTGAAAAACTCAAATAAAAACAAATCATTATGACGTCTTTTCCTAAACGTTAGGATCTTAAAAAAATGGAACACAGTTTGCTGTAACTTTCATTAACCTCTATGAGGAGGGGACTACTTTGAGCATCGCCAGAGCTTTGGCGGATAGGGCGTCAAAGAAATCACGATTCACCGACTCAAGGGCGAACTGATTCGATGATTGGAAACGCCAGAGATTAAGGAATGCGGCAGGGTGAAAGGGGAAAATTATGAAAAACTCGTCACATGTTCTCTTTGGGAGCCTAGTGATTGCTCTTTTGGGAATTATGTCCTCCTTAATCATCGTGCCGGATGCGCAGGCTCTTCCAGCCTTTGCTCGAAAGTACAATGTGAATTGCACGGTCTGCCACACCCGGCCACCTCAATTGAACACTTTTGGTGAGCGATTTCTGGAAAACGGGTATCAAATTCCCGGCACTGAGGATGGCGGCATCCTCGGGAAAAGGCGGCTTGGTGATCTGAGCCTCGAAGATACGGTTAGTAACTACATGGCCTTCAGGCTTCGGGGCAATTTAGTCCGCAGTTTCAATTATAAGCGTGGCAATAGCCCAGGAAGTGACGGCGATATCCGGAAGATCGTACCGAGTTGGGATTTCCTCAGACCTTTAACCTGTTCACAGCCGGCACGTTTACCAAAAACGTTGGGTTTTTTACCGAGCTTGAGGCCAATTTCGAAGAGGATGATGGGAATCAGGTAGGATTTGAGCGTACGTTCGTCAGTTTTAATAATCTCGGCTCATATTTCGGCCAGAAAGATCTGGCTCATCTCCGGGTTGGCAAATTCGATCCCTCCGCGTTCTTTTCTTACACCACCCACCGGCAGCAGCTTGATCCGGTCCGGGCTGATGTTGCCTCGAATCCAGGAGGTTTCGGCTTGGCGACCATTAACCGGATCCCGCTGGTTCCCAGTGCGTTCGGGGCCAAGTTCTTCGGGATATTTGACCGAGGAGGGAAACAGATTCTTCCTTTTGAACCAACCCTGTTTAATGCACCCAACCAAATGGGGGTTGATATCCACGGGAGACCGTTCGGCGATTGGTTTCTGTACCAGGCGGGAATAGTAAACGGCGCCAAAGAGGGATTTGGCGATTCCAATAATGCCAAGGACTGGTACCTGATGGGTCGGTTTGACTATGCCAAATCGGATTTGTTTTCGGCTAGCCTCTCGGGATTTGGGTACTTCGGGAGCAACAATGTCAAAGTGGCCTTACCGATGGGTGGTCCTACCCCGGATGTAAGCTGGAATCGGTATGGGGTGAGTGGGCGCCTCCGATACAAAATGGTAGATATTTACGGAATGTTCACTATCGATCGCATCTCGGATCTTCCGGCAGGAGCGTTTGAGCAGAATTTTGATGCCACAGCCACCGGGCTCACGATCCAGGCCGATATACTCGCAACGGATCGCCTGCTCCTTTCTACCCGGTTCGACAACCTCGATGCCGGAGGGGTAAAAATCAACCCGATGACCAAAAAGACCGTACGGACGAGTAATACACTCCTGGCCTTCCAGGCCAAGTATTATCTAAGGACCAACCTTGCCTTATATGTCCGAGATGATGTGAATTTGAGAGATGCCAAAGGAGGGACCAGCGCCCCGCGCAATTTCCGAAACGCCTTTCTAGTCGGAGCGGATCTCATCTATTGAGAGGGAGGAAGTCATGAAAAAGATGATTCTCGTGACGTGTGCGACCCTTCTGCTGAGTGGGCTTGTTGTTGGGTCCGCTGACGCCATTAAGCCTGAAGAAACCCCAGAGGCGATTGCCAAAGGCAAAGCCATTTTTGAGCGCGTCTGTTATTTATGCCATGGGATAAAGGGAAAGGGAGATGGGCCGGCGGCCTTTTTCTTTTCTTCCTACGTCGCCCCTCGTCCACGAGACTTCAATCAGGACATCTTTAAATTCCGCACCACCCCGACAGGGGTCTTACCCGCTGATGAGGATCTGTTCAGGACGGTAACCAATGGGGTGTCAGGGTATATGCCGTCATTCGAGGGATTGACGGAAGAGGAGCGCTGGCAGGTTATCGCCTATGTCAAGTCGTTTAACCCCAATTTCAAAACCCAGCTCCGACCACAAGTCCAGATTACTTTCCCCAAAATTCCTTCATCGCCTGACAGTATCGCAGCAGGGAGGAAGTTCTTTCAGGAGAACTGTGCCATTTGCCATGGCGCGAATGCGAAAGGAGATGGGATGGCCTGGCAGCAGGGAGTTCTGAAGGGCTTCTTTGACCTTCCGATCCAGCCAAGCGATCTCACCAATGGCCCTCAATTCAAGAACGGTTACTTTTCGCGGGAAATCTTCCGCACCATCGTGACGGGGCTGCACCAGATGCCTTCATTTGCGGACAATTTTAAGGGAAAAGAAGATATGGCCTGGAATGTGGTGAACTATATCATGTCATTGTCCCGGACCCCGAGGGAGCCAAAATAGGGTCGAACCCTCCGCACCTGAATAGGGTAATGCCTACTAGTAATTAACTTGAAAAGGCTGGTTTCCTGGATTGTTCTGCGATGGCCAAATGACCTCAACTATTAACGATTGTTCCAACAGGCATACTGGCACATTCGAATAAAAGAAAGAATGCAAAGTTTTTCATGTCCAACTGATCCTTCCCAGTGCTTCTCTTTCTAGGGCCGTAATTTTAGTCGCTTTCACAATTACTCTCCCAGTCATTCAAACCTGATACCTCAACCAGGCAACATGCTAGCCTTCTTACTGCGCCTAGTGGAGGGTCCTCTGTCCAACTAATAATATAGTGCCAGATGATAGGGCCAGCATGGAGGTTATGCAAGGAACGTTTTACATTGTCAAATCCTGCCTCAAGGCAAAAGCCTCCCCTGACCTTGCGAGTTTCAGTGCGGCAAGGGCCTATGCTCTCGAGCCATCTCTTTCCGTAATAAACTACTTTGCATGACACTCCC
>QIDY01000257.1 GCA_003228495.1 Nitrospirota bacterium | reverse complement strand
GACGAACCTCCCGTTTCTACATGACTTGGGTCGTTAATGTTCTTCCCTAACATTTGGAATCCGCCGCACACACCCACAATCTCGCCGCATCTGTTTGCATGTGACCTGAGCGCTTCGCCAAAGCCCGCATTCCGGAGATAGGCTAAATCCGCAATCGTGGTTTTACTCCCCGGCAGGATCATGACATCCGCTCCATGAAGTTCTTTGGGGGAAGCCACATAGCGAAGTGCCACATCAGATTCCGCAGCAAGTTGATTGAAATCCGTAAAATTGCTCATGTGTGGCAGCAACACCACCGCCACATTCACGGTCTCTGTTTCAAACGGCGTCATTCGAAAACGTTCAATCGCCACACTATCTTCCTGATCCAATTCCAAATTCCGTAGATACGGCAACACGCCTAACACGGGTACCCCCGTGCGTTCTTCTATTATCTTGACACCATCCTCAAACAAGGCCAGATCCCCTCGAAATTTATTGATGACCACACCAATCACCCGTTGTCGTTCTTCCGGAGCCAGGAGATCCATCGTCCCAATCACCTGAGCAAACACCCCGCCTCGATCAATATCTGCAACAAGAATCACCGCTGCATCAGCCATCTGAACTACCGGCCAATTCACAATATCTCGATCCCGAAGATTCATTTCGGCTGCACTTCCCGCACCTTCAATCACAATGACTTCATACCTCTTGGCAAGCTCTTCATAGCTGACCTTCACGGCGCCCCATAATACCACCTTGTTCTGAAAATATTCTTGAGCTTCCTGTTTTTCCCACACCTTTCCCTGCACAATGACTTGAGACTGGCAATCTGCCTCAGGCTTTAGGAGTATCGGATTCATAATCACGTTTGGGGCGAGCCCACAGGCCTGGGCTTGTAGCACTTGTGCGCGGCCCATCTCGCCACCATCCGGGGTCACGAAGGAATTCAACGACATATTTTGAGCCTTAAAGGGCGCAACGTTCACTCCCGCTCGGTAAAGCAACCGACAGATGCCCACTGCCACCAAACTCTTCCCCACATCAGAACCAGTACCTAAAACGGCAATGGAACGGGCTCGTGTTTTATGAGGGATTTCACTCATTGTTCTACTCAATAACAAGGAACCCTTAGTATCCAAAAGACCGACGGATACTGTCAGCGACAAGGAGAATATGGTACATTCACCCGCTTAGTAAATGCTAACCATTATTAATCAGGGCGGAAACATGCACACACACCAATCGTTCGTTCACAAGCTTCTATTTTGTATGACTGTTCTTTTGGGCTGCGCCCTCACGCTGAGCCCCATGGCGGCAGCCGAAAATATACCCAAGTCTCGGCCAGGAACGTTAAAAAGCATCCTAGAGAAAGGGACCTTACGGGTGGGGGTCTCCTTGTTTACCCCTTGGACCTTAAAAACCAAAAATGGCCAATTAGTCGGGTTTGAGATGGACGTAGCCAAGCAATTAGCCAAAGACTTGGGGGTGAAACCGGAATTTCACGTTTTTGAATGGGAAAACATTGTCCCGGCACTCCTGAAGCGAGAAATAGATATTATCGTGGCAGGGATGGTGATCACACCTCAACGAGCGCTAAAAGTGAATTTCAGCCAGCCCTATGCGACTTCAGGAGTAGGCTTGGTCACGAACATTGCATTAACCAAACACTTTACCGGACTGAAGCATCTCAATGATCCGAGCATCATCATCACAGCGGTGAAGGATACCGTATCCGAGGAGTTGGCACGGCGTGTGTTTTCCCATGCCACCCTCAAAACCTTCCCCTCCAGTCAAGAAGCCATTCAAGCTGTCACAACCGGAAAGGTCCATGGCTACGTTGAGCTCAATCCGATCCCTGCCTATGTGGTGTTGGACCACCCCGGTCTCGTCGATGCGCCCTTATCCAAACCTCTGCTCACCACGAAAGCAGGCTTTGCCGCCAACAAGGGAGATCCCGACTTCATGCACTTTCTCAACGCATGGATTATCAGCCACGAAGCCGACATCTGGCTCGCCTCCACACACAAGCATTGGTTCGATACGTTAGACTGGCAAAAAGAGTTTGGGGAAACCCCATGACCACAACGTTTCAGGCCGACTGGGACATTCCAGACGCATTCTGGAAATGGGCCCTTCTGGTAATTGTCCCGGCCATCCTGGCCGCCGGAGCCATGGAACAATCAGCTCCCGGTATGGCACTACCGGACGAACAATCTTATAAAACGCCTCTCTCGGATACTCTCTTTGAATCGTCAGAATGGAGAAGTCCGGCCCAGCCCGAAGTTGATTGGCGCCAACCCCGTTCCCCCTCTCTAGGCTGGCGTACCGAAACACCTCCCCAACCGTCTAAATCTCAAGGCAAAATACACCTCTTTCCCCGTTACCAACCTGGAAACCCATTTG
>QIDY01000325.1 GCA_003228495.1 Nitrospirota bacterium | reverse complement strand
AATGGTATCCAGAGTCCACCCTCTCTTACAGGTTTCCAAGCTTCGAACGTCGTTTTTTACCGACAAAGGCGAAATTAAAGCTGTCGATGATGTGAGCTTTACAATTTATGGTGGACAGACGCTGGCCTTGGTGGGGGAGTCGGCCTGTGGAAAGTCTGTGACGGCCTTATCGATCATGCGTCTGCTCTCTTCGCCCGGGCGTGTGGTTGGCGGGACGATCATGTTTAAGGGGCAAGATCTGTTGAGCCTCCCTGAAAAGGCCATGCGTGAGATCAGAGGAAAATCTATTAGTATGGTGTTTCAAGAACCCATGACATCATTAAATCCGGTGATGCGGATTGGCGATCAGATTGGTGAAGTATTACAGATTCATACGGATCTTTCGGATAAAGCGATTCGCCAAGAAGTGATTGGCCTATTGGAGAAAGTGCGGATTGCTTCGCCGGAGCAGCGAATTGACCAATATCCACATGAAATGTCGGGTGGGATGAAGCAACGCGTGATGATTGCCATGGCCTTGGCCTGTAAGCCGGATTTGCTGATTGCCGACGAGCCCACAACAGCATTGGATGTCACGATTCAAGCGCAGATTCTTGATCTTCTAGCTGATCTCCAAAAGGATTTAGGCATGGCAATTTTGCTCATCACTCATAATCTGGGTGTCGTGGCACAGTTTGCGCAAGATGTCATTGTGATGTACGCCAGCAAAATCGCAGAACGTGCTTCGGTGAAGACCCTTTTTCAGCATCCGAGTCATCCATATACGCAGGCTCTCTTGAAATCGTTGCCGCGACCCGGAGAACGGCAAATGCGGCTGGAAGCCATTCCGGGGACGGTGCCGTCCCCGCTGCAATATCCGTCAGGCTGCCACTTTTCATCACGATGTACGGACGTATTGGAGCAATGTTCCACGCAACCTCCCCCGACAATTCAGGTAGGGGAGTCGCATGAAGTGGCCTGCTGGCTGCATAGTGTGCAAACTTCATGATGTGGAAAGTATATCCGTTCTTTTTCTTTGTAGAGACGTCCTGTTGAGATGTCTCTTGTCAAAAATAACCTATTGATATTGCCGATGTCTCCCACCAATTCCTCCCCACTCCTCCAAGTCACCGGATTAAAAAAATACTTTCCCGTCCGAAGCGGACTCTTTTCGCGCGTGTCGGCATGGGTCAAGGCCGTTGATGATATTACGCTGCATGTGAATCAAGGCGAAACGTTGGGATTGGTGGGAGAATCCGGTTGTGGCAAGACTACGGTCGGCCGTTCTATTCTCCGACTCATGGAACCCACGGCTGGCGAAATTCGATTTGAAGGAGAAGATGTGCTGGCCCTTAAACCCCGTGAGTTGAGACAAGCCCGTCGTCGCATGCAAATCATCTTTCAAGATCCCTATAGCTCATTGAATCCGCGAATGACCATTGGGTCCATTGTGTCCGAACCGCTCAAAATTCATAAAATTGCCAAGGGCCAGGAATTACAGGATCGGGTCAACCAATTGTTTGTGAAGGTAGGGCTCAGACCGGAGCATCAGTCTCGGTATCCTCATGAATTTTCTGGTGGGCAACGTCAGCGAGTCGGCATCGCGCGGGCCCTCGCGCTCAATCCCAAATTTATTGTGTGTGATGAAGCCGTGTCGGCACTGGATGTTTCCATTCAAGCCCAAATCTTGAATTTGCTCCGTGACCTCCAGCAAGAATTTCGTCTGTCCTATCTTTTTATCACCCATGATCTGAATGTTGTCCAATATCTTGCGGATCGGATTGCGGTCATGTATGTGGGACAATTGGCTGAAGTGGCACCGGCGGAAGATCTCTTTGCGACGCCTAAGCATCCATACACGCAAGCGCTGTTATCGGCGAATCCTGTACCGGATCCTACTGCCGTGTCCCAACGGATGATCCTTTCCGGCGATGTCCCGTCGCCATTAAACCCGCCGAGTGGATGCAGGTTTCATCCACGCTGTCCGCAAGTCATGGATATCTGTAAAACCGCCGATCCCCCTCTGATTACCATTGGTCCACCCGAGCGCGGCCACCAAGTCTGGTGTCATCTGCATTCCTGAATCTCCTTTTCCTTCAAAACCCTTGTTTTGATTGGTTGCGGGGATGCTGAGAGTGCCCGTATAATGATTTCTTTTGAGGCATAATCTTTTACATTTTTATTAAGATGGGACCGCTATGAGTACCGAAGTTGTAGAAAAAGATTCGAAAAACTACCCAATTCTCCGTAATTTACAATATTCGCCTCTCAAACAAGGGGAGGAGCAATATATCGTGTTGTGGGACCCGACCGGACTTTCCTCGGAAAAGCTAGTATTGCCACTTAATTATTTTTATCTGTTTCAGTTTTTTGATGGCGAGCATTCACTGGAACAGGTAGGCGGGGAATACCT
>QIDY01000244.1 GCA_003228495.1 Nitrospirota bacterium | reverse complement strand
AGGCACAAATTTCTCTGGCTCCCGAACAAGGGATGCAAACGTTTTTAGCCGGACAGGCCCGGCAAGAGAGGTACCATGCCATAGCTTTTCAGGGGGCAGTTCGTTGGCTGACACCGAAACCTCATCAACCTTCACCCGTCTCCGATCATATGAAGCAATACCGGCAACTCTTAGAGGCGGCCATTGCTCAACAAGATTTTGCCGAGACTCTTCTCGCAGAACAAATTATTTTAGAAGGAATGGGGGAAGCGATTTTAAATAAACTGGAGGCTGGTTTAGTTAAACGCGGTGCGCCGTTCTCCAGACTCAGGCGCATGCTCATCCACCAAGAAAAATCCCATCACCAATTTGGACTCCGCGTCCTCTCCAAAATGATCGAGAGAGAGGAAGAATCCCCTGATACCCTGCGTCAACGAATACAGAAGTATCTTCCCTTAGCCAAAACTTTGCTGTTTTCAACCCAAGACGCGTTCTATTCGCTCAATGAAGATCCTCAGGAATATTGGGACGAGTTCCATCGAAACCTGCCCGCATGGCTACACACTCATTCATCACAACCGAATCAATCGCCATTTTCTTCTATTTCTACTTTGTAATATTTACAGGAAGAAACACGAATCATGATCTGGGTTATCATTCCCACATTCAATGAAGAACAGGCGCTCCCCCACACTCTCGCTTCGATCTTTCAACAGCAAGGCGACTATCACATCATTGTCGTTGACGGAGGAAGTATCGACCAAACCCACGATATCGTTCGTACACACGCTCAAATAACCTGGTTGACTGCGCCAAAAGGTCGTGCGTCTCAAATGAATGTTGGGGCAAACTACGTACTGACACAACAGAACTCATCTAACGACTGGCTGCTATTTCTTCATGCCGATACGCTACTTCCCACACATGCCCTCATGCAACTCCATCACTTAGCCTTGGATAAAAACTGTCTGGCAGGAGGATTTCAGCATCAATTTTCCGGCCAGGACTGGCGACTCCGAATGATTTCTTGGCTGAATAACTTTCGATGCCATCGTTCACGAATCATCTACGGAGACCAGGCCCTATTTGTTCGGGCAGGGCTATTTCATCATCTGGGAGGATTTCCCCTACAGCCCATGTTGGAAGATGTCAGATTATGCGAGCAACTACTTGTGCATACCACTCCCCGACTATTAGCTTCCTCAGTAGTGACTGACGCACGAAAATTCATTCAGATGGGCATCTGGCGAAGTTTTTTCCGCGTACTGATGATCATTCTTCATGTCGAATATGGCCTTCCCACGTTCAGGCCCTCGTTTTTCGCCGATGTCCGCTAATCTTCCACGATAGGACTTTTGGTTTCCATTGGCAAAACGAACTCTTGCAGCACACAACAAATCACAACATCAACCAACGATCACAAGCCGTAACTCACCGGGCTAATTCTCTCTATTGTCTTCTGGCTCGTTGCATCAAGATTTTTCTTAAAAAAACCTTAAGAGTCCTCGTGACTACAACCGATACCATTAGCACAGGAGAGTATATGAGTCACAGCAACGGACCTCTCACCCACACGGAAGATCTCACGAGTTTTCTTCAGGATTTCGAAGACAGTGATTTGCAACGCTATACCTGCTTTGCCAGCGAATTCCGTGACCAACGGATGGCATCTGGCTCCATAGCTGAAGCAGGCTTCTGGAATACGGTCGTCAACCTCTGTATTGATGAACGAATGCGGCGGGATCAAGACATTCGGCGCTTAGAATACATGTATCGAACAGGCGTGGACCCAGATCATTATACCTAAGTCTCCCACCTACGACTCAACTATCCTCACGGGTTTTCCTTTTTGAGTTCCTTCAATCGTTCTTCAGCCTTATGAGCAATGGGGCTCTTGGGATGATCACGAAGAATACGTTCGTAGAGTTCTTTAGCATGCGCTCGATTCTGTTGTTGCTCTTCGAACTGCGCCGTTTCAAATAATTGTTGTGGATCTTCTCCACAGGCCATGAGGATCCCCACCATCAAACTAAGGCCAAGCCACCGGCAAACATTCTTTAGACCTAATGACCATTTTTTGGTCACAACTTTTTTGTGCACAAGAACCCCTCCCAGGCTAAGGAACGATTTGCAATCCACCGATATATGTTTTTATGAATACATTCCGCATAAAATTTTCCCATTCTCAGGAAGGTGTTTTACCCCATGCATGCTGAAGATGAATTGCTTGATGCACTCAGGAGTTTTAACGACTGTGAAATTCGAGTGTATACGCGTTTTGCATCGGAATGGCGAGATCAACGCGTGACCGATGGGTCACCTTCGGAAGTGGCCTTTTGGAATTCATTGATTTCCTTATTAGTGGAGGAACGGCACCGACGCAAGGAGGAAGTCCGTCGATTAGAAACGATGTT
>QIDY01000096.1 GCA_003228495.1 Nitrospirota bacterium | reverse complement strand
AGGAATGATGCCTTTGATGGACACCCACAGTTCGTACAGATGTCCACGAGAGGATCCTTGTTCTGATTGATGCACAGCTGTGAAGCGATATCGACGACCAATGAGCGCGGTATTTGTTGATGAAGAAGATTGCGGTTGAACAAATTCCTCGTTCACTTCGGCATAAAGGGTGTCATCTTCATAGAGACGAATTTTCTCGAGTGCCGGTAACTGAGGGTGTTTCGCTAATAATTTCCACAGGGTCCAGGCCACGTTTTCGGAAGTGGGAATCCGATCGTGGAAATAGGTCGTGTCTAAGTTCAGATTTTTGTGATCGAATTCCTTTAGCACATCCCACAGGTGTTGTTTGAGATCATATAAATTGATGATCATACCTGTGACCGGATCAATCTCTCCGCACAGGGTCACTTCCAAAAGATAATTATGACCATGGGTATTCACATTATTGCAGGCACCAAACACCTCTTGATTTTTGGCATCATCCCAGTTGGGATTGTGGTAGCGATGGGATGAACAGAACTCAAGGCGTTTGGTTAATGTCGCTTTGGGCATCAGTATTCCGTCTCAAGAAAAAAAAGAAGAAGGGCTGAACTCTCTCGTACGAAGCGTACATCAAGTCCAGCCCTTCATGTTGTCAGTGATCTGTGATAACTATGTGTTATGTCGAGAAGGAACTGCCGCAGCCACAGGTGGATTTGGCTTGTGGATTTTTGATGGCGAATCCAGATCCCTGAAGGCTGTCTACATAGTCCACTTCGGCACCGTTCAGCATCGGGGCGCTCTGTGAATCGACAATGACTTTGACATCGCCTTTTTCCACGATCGTATCATCGTCACTCGTTTTGTCTTCGAACGACATGCCATATTGATAGCCGCTGCAGCCTCCGCCTTTCACATAAATCCGAAGACCCACAGCGTTTTCTTCTTCTTGTATTAATTCTTTAATCTTTTCCTCCGCGATCTCGGTAATGGTAACCATGCGTCTCTCCTCCTTTTTATGAATAGCACGAAGTTGTTTAGATTCTTCTTTTCTTTCAATCGGTTAAAAGTATACTAACATTGAGTGTTCATCTTAAAGCACATCTTTTGGGGTTGTCAATTTTGACCCAAGGTTCTGGTCCGATGTGTTTCCTATTCTCGGACATGGAGTCATTGCAAATCTTGAATCCATTCTTTCCTCATTTCGGGAGATATTAGGGCTTTGGCTTGGTAGTGAGGATGGGTAATAGTCAGAAAGGCTGCCGTTTCTTGCTGAGCCAAGTGGTCCCGAAAGGAGGGGGTGGTCAAAAATCGTACAAAATGGACGGCACTAATTTTATCTTCTTTACTGTGTCCGGCTTCAAAGTTGGCGAAAATCTGATGTTCTCCTACGCCGATTCCCACCGTATTTGATTCATCAATAGCCTGAAACGAATCCAGGAGATCCTGGATTTTGTCGGAATCGGTAATTTCGATAAAGAGGGTTGCACTGATCTCATTCGTTCCTGGCAGTAACGCATTATACACATCACATTCTTCTTGAATTTTCTCGGGAGCGAAAATGCGCTCGGTTCGTAGCATTTCCTGAATTTGAAACAACACCGTCTCCCGATTTTCAAATACCAGTGTGATGTATTCTCCAACGGTAATACGGCGACGCTTCTTGAGATCGATAATCCGCCGCCGAATTTCAGGGCGTTGTTCTTCATAGTCAGCGGCGCATAGTAGCTCCTGCGGGGTCACGAGTTTCATGAGGGTAATCCATACGCGTTGCGAACAATTTGAATGGGGTGTAGTGCAGGTCGTAATGGGGGAGCATCAAGTGCCTGGTCTAATTGAAGGGCGGACAAGGGACAGTCGGATGCCACGACATCAAATTTTTCATCTTTGATTTCTCGTACGGCTTTTTTGGCGATCTTCATAGACATGTCGAAAAATTCTTTCTTGGCGCTCCAGGCCCCATCATGCCCTGAGCACTTTTCAATCAAATGAACCTTGGCACCCGTGAGTTCCATGACGTCTTTGGATTTGAATCCAATGTTTTGATCGCGAAGATGACAGGGAATTTGATACGCCACTCGACCCGGGTTTTGCGGGAAGTCTAGCGAGAGGTTGTTTTCTCGTTTCATTCGCATCAGATATTCGCACACGTCATAGGTACGTTCAGCAAGGCGCGTCATCTCTGATGAAGGCTTCAGATATGGAAATTCCCGCTTGAACATCAAGCTACAACTTGGGGCAGGAATGACTATGTCATACCCTTCATCTATATAAGGTAGAAACTGCTGGCATTGGGCTTCGGCGATGAGTTGCATGCCCCCCGTGTCACCCAGATCAAATCGCACAGCATTGCTGATTGGGTGGAACCACCACCTCAATGCCATTCTTTTCCAAAATTTGTATGGCCGCCTTGCCGACATCAGTGACTTGAAAAGTCACCAAGCAACTAGGAAAGAAGGCGACTTTCCCCTTGGGGGTTGAGGGTTCCGAAGCTGGCTTTCGGCGTTCCCACCATTGGGAAAAGGTTTCTGATTGAAACGGAAGTACTTGTCGAGATTGGTGGATTCCGGCAACCGTTTCCACAAGGCCACGTACCCAAGGTGTGCGTAGGGCCCAGTTCGTAAGCGGTGCCGTAAGGCTGCCCAGCTTTCCAATGAGATCGGTTTGAATCAGCAGTTTGTCTCGCCAGGTGGCCCCATCTTCAGCGGTACGTTGTTTTTTCCATGCCGCCATTAAACGCGGAAAATCCAGATCATATTGATGCGGTGGTGAATACGGACAGTGGTTAAAACAGAGTTTGCAGTAATAACATTCTTGTTCGACTTGGGTGAAATCTTGCGGGGTCAATTGCGAGACATCACTTTCGTGATCATCAATGCGGTCAAGCAGTGTATTGAACGAGGGACACAGGTTGAAGCATCGACGGCAGCCGTCGCAGATATCAAAAACCCGTAACGTTTCCGTTTCCAGATCGGATCGTGTCCAGCCTGGTGTGATCAGATCAAATTTCGGCATGATTCGGGATTAGTAAAAGCTGAGAAAACATGACACGCCCGCGACCAACACATGAGCACGGGCGTGATCGTGTGGCCGTTAGCGATTATCCTTGATTCAGTGATTCAAGCCCTTTAGTAAATCGATTGGCGTGTGAACGCTCGGCTTTGGCTAAGGTTTCAAACCATTCGGCCAATTCCTCAAAGCCTTCATCACGAGCAGTTTTGGCCATGCCGGGATACATTTGTGTGTATTCATATGTTTCACCTTCAATCGCCGCCTTTAAATTGGCATCGG
>QIDY01000089.1 GCA_003228495.1 Nitrospirota bacterium | reverse complement strand
GGTGCGAGAGTGGCCGAATCGGCGTGATTGGAAATCACGTGTACCGGCGACGGTACCGTGGGTTCGAACCCCACCCTCTCCGCCATACATTATTTGGAATGAAGAGATCTAATGTGGCGATTCCTGTGGGATTCGAACAGGGGGTTCTGAAGGGGGGACATTTACGAAGAGGGAATGTCCCCCCCTTCAAGGGGTGACCGGAGCAAAGCGAAGGCGCGAGGGGGCGTGGCCCCCTAGCGGGAGCGCGAATCTGGTCGCGCGACTTCGAACCCCACCCTCTCCGCCATATAAAGGTGAACGATGTTTGGTATAGGGGCTGGGCCCTGTGCAACAGAATCCCGCGAACTCCGCCAGGTCCGGAAGGAAGCAACGGTAAGTGGGCGAGTCTGTGTGCCGCAGGATCACCTGGCCCCGAATTTCTCGGGAAAAAGTGAGAAATGAAAAGTAAGAAGTGAGGAGAAAGCTGCCAGGTCGTTTTCCGTCTTTGTTGTGACTCCTCACTTTACACTCCTTACTAAAACCAACGCCTAACGCTTGACGATCTTCTAACGGCTTATTCATAACAGGCGAAACTTTTCTTACTCATGGAATTCCAGGTTTCCGCTCGCAAATACCGCCCCACGACTTTTGAGGAAGTGATGGGGCAATCGCATGTCGTGCAAACTCTCACCAATGCTATTGCACGGCAACGAGTGGCCCATGCCTATGTCTTTTCCGGCATGCGAGGCGTGGGGAAAACCACCGTGGCCCGCATTCTGGCGAAATCGTTGAACTGCGAACAGGGTCCAACTATTCAGCCCTGTGGTACCTGCCCGAGTTGTGTGGAAATTACCCGAGGGAATTCCGTAGACGTCATCGAAATTGACGGCGCTTCGAACACGGGAGTGGACGATGTGCGCGAGCTCCGCGAGAACGTGAAATACGCTCCATTTCATGGCTCCTATCGCGTGTACATTATTGACGAAGTCCATATGCTCTCCAACTCGGCCTTCAATGCCCTGCTTAAAACCTTGGAGGAGCCGCCCAGTCATTCGGTCTTTATTTTTGCCACAACGGAAGTTCATAAAATTCCTGCGACGATTCTCTCCCGCTGCCAACACTTTACTTTTCGACGCATTTCCCGGTTAGAGATCATCTCGCAACTACGCCATGTAGCTACTCAAACCGGCGTGACTGTTGAAGACCGTAGTTTGTCCGTATTGGCCAGAGCGAGTGAAGGCAGCATGCGTGACGCACTCAGTCTTCTGGATCAAGCAGTGTCATTTGGAGGCGAAAAACTGCAGCATGAAGACCTGGAAGCCTTAATTGGCTCGGTGCCGGATGAACTCGTTCGACAGATGATTCAGGCTATTTTAGCCCATCAGGCTTCACAAGCCATGTCGCTTGTCGGGGAAGTAGTCGACCAAGGCTTTAATGTTCGAGTGTATTGCCGAGAAATCTTGGAACGGGTTCGAAACCTACTCGTGGCCTGCGTGGTTTCTTCACCTCAACAGGTCATAAACCTTTTAGAATTGGGAGAGGAAGAGGGCGCGCAGATCATTGAACAAGCAAAACCTCTCTCCGAACCCTATTTACAGGCCCTCTTCTCCATTGTATCTCGTACCGAAGACAGTCTCCGTGGAAGTTCCCATCCTAGATTTCTCATCGAAGCGGCGGTGGTCCGGGCAGCGCTTCTGGAACCCAATGCGACACAAGTTCCCAGCATGGAACAAACCTCGACAGTTCAGGCGCCGCTACGCCAGCCAAAACCAATCCTCACAGAATTCCAGGTTGGTTCAGTGCCTGCACCGCACTCAAAAATGACGGTGTCCACTGAAAAACCCCGTGCAGTTCAAAAAGCGCCCATCCGAGCCAAACCCGCTGCGGGAGCAGCGGCGATGTTTCCCTCTCAATCTCCGCCAGTGAAGGGAAAGTCAATTTCGCCAAAATCCCTGGCTTCCAATGAAGAACGACCACAGCCGTCTCTCAAACCCTCGCATCCTGTTTTGGATCAGACGGTCACGCTAAACTGGGAACATGTGGTGGATCGCATGCTGAAGGACCATCCAAATATCGGCAGTTTTTTAGAGAAAGGAAGCGTGGTGACCCTGGCGGCCGATCATGTCATAATCGGCTATTCAAAGCGAGATGCCATTGCTCGATGGCGGACCGACAAACCTGAAAATCGTGCCCTCCTTGCCGGCATTTGCAAGGAACTTGCTGGAGGTCCCATAAGAGTCCAAATCATCGAATTGCAAGACGGGCAAGAATGCCCGCCATCCATGGCTGAGTTGCGAGCAAAAAAAAAACGAGAGGATGACCAAGATCTGATGCAACATGTGAAAGCTAACCCACTCGTGAAAGAAGCGTTGGAATTGTTTGGTGGAGAATTGGCGTCAGCCCAACGAATTCCGAAAAAAGAGGAGGCAGGGTAATGTCGAA
>QIDY01000100.1 GCA_003228495.1 Nitrospirota bacterium | reverse complement strand
GAGCTGTTGTGGCGACTCGGCAGCTTGCTCCACAGAAAGAATGGGAATTTTTGAAATGTGTTCAAGAGGCGTTTTATGTGTGTAATGCCGATGTGACTCAAACCCAGGTCCTGGAAGGTTTGGCTGTAAAATTGGGAATGGATGGGTTGCAGTTTCGTCAAAAATTTCAAGACCCGCAGATGAAGCATCTTGTCTGGGAAGAATTCGACCAAGCGCATCGATTAGGCGTGAGCAGTTTTCCGACCTTGCTCGGCCGGCAGGGGCAATCGGTCTCCACCCTCATGCATGGTTACCAAGATATGGAGAGCCTGATACCGGTGATTGACCAATTCCTTCAAAAGGTGGCATGACAAGATCATTGCTCATACCTAGCGATATAGAAAATAACAGGTATTTTTTTAGTTGGTGCTTATTTAATTGTCCGAGGAGGTAATTCAATGGGAATGATTTGGAAATGGGCGGTGTGGGCAGGATTGGTCGGGTATTTGAGCGTCGGCCTCGCGGCTACCGCAGGGGCGGAAATGGCCAAATGGAATGTGGATAAGGATCATACCAATCTTGGGTTTGAGGTGGTTCATATGGTGGTGTCCAAAACAAAAGGTAAGTTTGCCGAGTACTTCAGCACGGTGGAGATGGATGTTGAAAAGCAGGAATTTAAAACGTTCGAAGCAGTGATTCAAACGGCTTCGGTCACGACCGATCATCAAAAACGAGATGACCATTTGAGAAGCGCCGACTTTTTCAATGTGAAAACATTTCCCACGATGACCTACAAAATGAAAAGCTACACCAAATCCGGGGATCACTACACCGCAGTGGGTGTATTCACGTTATTAGGCGTCACGAAGGAACTGATCTTGGTTGGAACGTTTAACGGGGTTGTACAAGATCCCTGGGGTAATACGCGAGCAGGATTCACCGCAGAAGGTACGCTGAACCGAAAAGACTTTGGCATGAAATTTAGTAAATTGCTGGATAATGGGGGATTAATGGTGAGTGATGAGGTTAAGCTTAAATTGGAAATTGAATTGATTAAAGAGAAGAAAGTGGAAAAAGTCAAACATTAGCGGTGACTTTGTTCATGAGCCGAGGGAATTTGTACAGACGTTCCGGCGGGACGTCTCCTTACCTCAATGCCCACAAGACTTCCGGGTGGTTGATGGCTAGGTTGAGGCAGGACTTAGCTGTCGAACGTGTAATACATCTTGGCTCGTTGCCGGACGTAATCCGCTCGCAGGGACCGAAACAACGGCAATGGTTTCACCGTTTCCAGCGAAACACTCCACCTCAAAGCCTTCGAGGTATTCTCCTGTGGCAGGATGATGTTCCACAATGGTCCCCATGTCCCCTGCCACTAACTCCTGCTCTGGGATATCTTGGGTCAGAATCACTCTAGAAAATAATGGGATGGTCATGGTTTTTTCTCCGGAATAAGAGTGATAAATCGTGCGATGGTTTCACGATGCCGAATCATCCAAATTGATCGGCACCATCGCATGGTCCCATTCGGACCTACAAGAGGAGCGCGAATTTCATATTTATGGCCATACCCAGATGGGTGCCCAGGAACCACATCCTGTGTAAGGTGTTGCGTTCATAAATCATGTTCGAGCGTCTTCCATTTGTCTTGTTCGTAACCCATATTCTGCAGGAATCGCGCTTTGGTTTCACCATCGGGATGAGAAAGATTGATCACATAATCACGTAATTTTTCAGGAGAAATGATGGTCGTTTCCTGGGAAAGCTTCATAGTCTCATGGTCATTAGGGATTCCTCATTATGGCTACGAGAAGCACTGTGTCGGTGAATGACTTCAGCATAAAAGATTTTTTCCTCAATCGCAATCTCGGAGCAGGTGTCTCTTCATACAAAGCTCTACAGTAAATAACAGAAAAGATGGATTCCCAATAAACAATGTTGGGAATGACGAAGAAAAGGCATGGTGCCGAGAAATAGATGCAAGAGAAAATAACGGATCATACGGAATGTATGGTTCTGCGCTCTTTCATCGGGACCCCTGAAATGTTCGTCTCCCAAGGTCCGACGCCTGCCGCCCGGCCCTCTGGATGAACGCTCTCATGAGCCGGCGAGCCTTGTTTGAGCGCAGCGAGTTGGCTCGCCCTCCCATGCCTGGCGTTCATCTCATGTAATGAGGCCGGACGGGGCGTCAAATGGTTTTGGCTCCTTTTGCCGGAACAAAAGGGGCTCGGCTGCCGGGCCGAAACCCGGCAACACAGAACATCACTATGATACGGGAGCTCGGTGAAAAAAAGGAGCGGCTCATTCACCAACCTACGCTTCTCAACTGGAAAATCTCAAGATACATTTCCCATTAACATAATATTGCTGTAAGGCCAGAACTATAAATTCTGTATGATCAAAAATAACTGGTTGGTTATGAGGGATTTGCGAGTATGTCGAGAAGGTGAAGGACGAACTGGGT
>QIDY01000049.1 GCA_003228495.1 Nitrospirota bacterium | reverse complement strand
CTCATTCAAGGGGTGCTTCCCAAACTCCTGGCCGTTACGGTGGCGTTCACTTTCTCGCAGGTTCTTCACGCGCATCATCTGATCGTTGAAGGATGGTGGCCGGCCCACTGGCCTGTTCCCTTGCAAATGCTGTTCATGATGGTTTTGGCAGATGGTCTGCGATATTGGTTGCACCGATGGGCACATGAATGGGAGCCACTCTGGCGATTTCATGCCGTGCATCATGCCCCGCACAAATTGTATTGGCTGAATGTCGGTCGGTTTCATCCTGTTGATAAAGGATTGCAAGTTTTCCTTGATACGCTCCCCTTTCTGTTGCTAGGAGTAGGAGAAGAAGTGCTCGGGCTGTACGTCGTGTGTTATGCCATCAATGGCTTTTTTCAGCATTGCAATATTGATGTTCATCTTGGCATGTTAAATTATCTGATCAGCGGACCGGAATTGCATCGTTGGCATCATTCCATGTTAAAAAAGGAATCCAATCATAATTATGGGAACAATCTCATCATTTGGGATCGGCTGTTTGGGACCTGGTATTTGCCGACAGAGCGAGTTGTGCAGGAACTAGGATTGGTGAATCGACAGTATCCTTCGGATTTCCTTGAACAAATGTCCGTTCCATTTATCCCGGGGGCTGATAAGCAGACGGTATAACCATGAGTATCTTCACCATTGGATCAAATGCCCGAGTACATGCCCATATGATGATGGTCAACCACCGATGGTGGAAACCCTTTATCAAACAAACGCACGATCCTCAGGCTGTGCAACAAGCACAGCTCGAACGTATTCTCACCTTCCAGGCTCAAACGGCATTTGGAAAGAAACATCGCTTGAACCGTCTTCGTGGATATCATGAGTTTCGATTGGGTGTGCCCATTCATACCTATGAAGACTTACGTCCGTATCTTCAAGCTCAAGAAGACAGGAAGGAGCTTCAGCTCAATGGCGAACAACCGGTGAGCTACGCCCTAACCAGTGGAACCACGGGAAAGCCCAAACTCATTCCGATACTTAATCGCACGAACCAGATGCTTCGGCATTATCAACTCCTGAGTACTTATGCTCAATATCGGGGCATTCCGAAAATCTTTCAAGGGAAGATGTTGGTCATTGCAGGGCAGGAAGTCGAAGGTTTTTTGGAGAATGGCACACCGTATGGCTCCATGTCCGGCATGTTAGCTGCGGCTTTACCATCTGTGCTTCAAGCAAAGCGGTTCCTCCCAAAGGCGATTCATGGGGTTACGGAATACCAGCAAAAATATCTGTACTTAGCCGCATGGGCCTTATCGGAGCCGGATCTTTCCGTCGTGGCCACGGCCAACCCCTCCACGTTTCTCAAGCTGTTAGAGATGGGTCGGCAGCATTTCTTTCAAATCGTGGAACAATTGGTGTTGAGCCGCAAGAATTCTTCTGATGGTGTTGCCCCGTTTCCTCGGCCAACCAGACGACGACTGCGTTATCTTCAATCGTTTATTGGCCATGAAAAGGAGTTAACGGTCGAGACTCTTTGGCCCAGGTTGCAGGCGGTCGTCACGTGGACTGGAGGAAGTTGTGGAGTGCTGATTCCCACGCTCAAATCCAGGCTTCCAGAAAAGACCAGGATTGTAGAAATGGGGTATTTGTCGAGTGAATTTTTGGGAAGTCTAAATGTGAATGCCCAGACGAATCAATGTATTCCAACTTTCCACGAAAATTTTTTTGAATTTGTGGAACAAGCCGATTGGGATGCCGATCGTCCGAATCCCGTGACACTCGAACAATTGGAAATAGACAAACGGTATTATGTTCTAGTAACTACAATGAATGGACTCTACCGGTATTTTATGAATGATCTTATTGAGGTCACCGGCTGGTTTAATCGCACGCCCAGTATTCGCTTTGTTCAAAAAGGCAAAGGGGTGACCAATCTGACCGGTGAAAAACTGTATGAGTTCCACGTGATGGATGCAGTCCAGGTTATTCAACAGGCGTATCAGACTACAGTGGACTTTTATGTCATGTTGGCTGATCCATTGACTTCGCAATATACCTTGTATCTTGAACATCCCCCGTTAGACTTTTTTGTGGGCCATAAACTCGAACAACAGATGGGAAAGACCAACGTGGAGTTTCAAACCAAGCGTGCAAGCGGACGTCTGCAGCCTCTTCGGGTGGTCTCTCTGCGACCAGGAACGGGGGAAGCCTATAAAATACATTGTCTCCAACAAGGTCAGCGGGACGCCCAATTCAAAGTCGTCAGATTGCAATATGCCAAGGACTGTTCGTTTAATTTCCAGAACTATGCCAGAGACTGAATCGATGCCTGGCATGACGATGAACATGACAATCTTGGAGATCCCGTTTAAGCAGGCCTTTGCGCATGCAGCGGCGACACGAACTTGTACGGAAAGTGTCGTGGTTAAAATCGAATCATCGAATGGGGTGATTGGGGTAGGGGAGGGGTGTCCCAGGCAATA
>QIDY01000204.1 GCA_003228495.1 Nitrospirota bacterium | reverse complement strand
AACCGCTTCATTCATGGCCTCGATTATGCCATGAGTGGAGCCGTTAGTCCAGGAAAATCAGGCTATAGGAAAATGGCCTGAGTAGTTACGACTCCCATACATTTCTTAGCATTTCGTTGCTCCAGTTCACACGTCTTTGCTGAAAATCCGACGAAGTCGAATTTCCAGCACAACTGTGATACAATGTAATTCATCGTATTCTATTGTCACACGATTCAAGAGGTATCTCAATGGCAACCGTACAAAAAAGCTTGCGCATGCCCAAGGAGATGGTCACGCCTATTGAAGATATGGCGAAAGCTTGTGGCCGAGACTTCTCCTCAATGGTCAACGAACTCGTGGGTGAAGCCGTGAAAATGCGACGCTGCCCAGGTATTGTCTTCGTCGATGGACCGTCAGGACGACGAGCTCATCTCGCCGGGACCGGGCTTGAGGCCTGGGAAATAATCGCGACCTACAAAAGCCTCAATCAAGACGATACTCGACTCAAAAAGGCCTATCATTGGTTACAACCCACACAGTTACGTTCAGCCCTCGGTTATTACTCGGCCTATCCACAAGAAATTGACGAGCAAATTTCGTCCAATTCACACTGGACTGAAGAACAGTTGCTCAAACAACATCCATCGTTAGCCGCTAAGCGGACATGAAGTTTTATCTTGACGAAGATCTAAGCCAGAAAATTGCCGAACGACTTCGCGCCCGAGGTATCGATGCCGTGAGTGCCCATGAAGCCAAAGCAGAAGGTTTTTCCGATGCCCAGCAGTTTGAAATGGCCACCAAGCAGAGGCGGTGCTTAGTCACCAGAAATCGGAATGACTTCATCGCACTGACACTCAATGCCTACCACACGCAACAATCCCACTACGGCGTCTTAATCGTGCCGTACAGTTATCCTGGCGACCAATTCGGTCGAATAGCAAAAGCCCTCGGTGAGTATGCCACCACGCACCCTCTCGGCTTACCCACCTATACCGTGGACTTCTTATAAGAACCTGTGCCTCCACAACGCAAATGCGTCAGTCGTTTACGCGGTGTGAACAGTTACCAAAAATTCAGTGTCATCCTTGGGCCAGTGTTAGCAGGCCCCATTGGCTCCTTCCTCATGTCGCATGTGAGTTCGTAGCTCAATAGGAAGATATTGACCGACTCTCACAAACAACCTTGTCTAAGAGAATCCAGCCAACCGAAAAGATGTTCAACCGGTCCCCTCGCACGCTGTCACAGTAAGGAAAGTTCTCAAACGACCTATGCGGTACATCAAAAACTCAGAACAACTCATGGCTTTTAGTAAGCCCAAACGGAGAACTGATGGTAAGTCCAGAAATGCCCCCTTTTTGAAGTATCACCTGTAATATCGTATGGGACGGACGCAGGCAATAGAAGGGCACGCCAACTCGCTGCACGTACACAAGGCCCACCGGGTAATGTGAGCGTTCGCCCGACGGCAGGTGTCAGCCAAAGTGTGAAGAGGGAGAGGCTTTTTGAGAGGAAGTTTGAAATTTAGAAACCGAATTCGAATTTCATGTAATGGTCCAGCTAACTCATAATTAATGGGCCGCAGGTTCGATTTCTTTAAAGCCCAATATCATCTAAAAAAATTATTTTACTGGACTAGGATAGTACTTGCGGAGAGGAAAGCCAAAAAATAAATTGCAATGCTTATTTGCCCAAATGTATGTTGTGAGACCTGGTCTCAACATTGACAAAAGTTAGTTGACCACAATGCCCTGCTGAAGGAAAGCCTATCGTGTCATTCGACCACTTTGTCTCTCAGGTTCATCTCAAGAATTTCTATTCGCAGAGTCTTAATGGGCTGATGCATGCAATCCGAAAGAGCGATCTGAAATCATTCACTCCCAACGCACAATCAGTATGCCGAATTGAAGATGGGAGTACAAATTCATACCTGCGAGAAGACCGGGCTGTTGAAGATTTCCTGAAAAGCATTGAGCCAAAGTACAATTTGGCGCTCCAGAAGTTAGCAGTAAACAATAACGAGAATGATTGCATTTATACGATTGCAGGGTTTGTCGCCTATGTTCTCGTTTGTTCGCCAGCTGGCATGCGAATTGGGGCGGTACCCCTAAAGAATTCAGTTGAAGAGGTTGCTCGAATTCTCGATAAACAAGGGAGGATTTCTAAACCTCCGCCTGGACTTGGCGGAGAAAGCCTTACCGAACTCTTGAATGATGATAAAGTTGGGGTAAAAGTTGACCCCAAGTATCCCCAGGCTTTGGGAATTGCCAATATTTTGGATCTCATAACTACCTTTGGAAACTTCAGGTGGGAGGTTTTGCAAAACCCCTTTGACGATAGTGCTTTTTTTACAAGTGACTTTCCTGTCGCTATCGAAATGATTAACCACTCTGCCATCCGGAATAGAATCATTCCGCTCTCACCAAACCTTGCAATTAGAATATGCCCTGATCCCTCCCGCGACAGAAATCTGGCTGGCTTTTCTTTTTCAAATTTTGAATGCAGACATCGAAAGCTAAGTCGTAAAGAGGTCAGTTCCATTAACAAACGTATCGTACAATGTGCAGAGTCCATAGTTTTTTTTCGGGACAACCATGACTGGGTTCCTAAGTTTGTCCGTAGGAACTCAAAATTTCGTATTGAGATACAAATTCAAAAAGTGTCGTCCGGAAGTGGAACACTTTCCATTTCCGCCGAAGATATCGTGAAGATACAGACCTGAGGAACCAAGGAAAATATCGGAGAGAAGAATGAGGTCTTAGCAGGCATTAGTCCAGACATCAATAAATTATCCCGACAACTCACCAAAGGAAAGAGGCTACAAAGCTGGTTTTAACCGGACCATCATCGATGTAAGGCCTTTCATAATGTTGGCGTACCCAGGCAATACAGCACTGATTCCGTCTCACCTGCTCTGTACCATCTCAATCCTAAATCCCTTTCCTTAAGAAAAAATTGACCATTCGCCTGAAACGGCCATATCGTGCTAATTCTGTCTTCGAAAGAACTGCAAAATTCAAATGAAGGATTTTGCCACCATGTTTTTCCAGGATATTTCATGAAACTACTTCGTGTTCTTTCATTGTGTCTATGGATATTGGTCGTGGTCTTTTTTCCCTCAGGTAGTCAATCCGCAGATTCTGAAGAAGAATCGCGGTTGCCGCTGGCCATGGAGGTGTTTTTGAAGAAACCGCAGGTGCGGGTGTATGAGCTCCAGGTTCATTTGACCAATATCAGTGAGGATGTGGTGAGGGTCAATGTTCGCGACCTGCCTTGGAATCCTCCGAATGATTCGAAATGGTTCTCGGTGTTTCGTATGGATGGGCAAGAGAGTCCGGTGAAGCAGCGCGTTCATGACTGGAAGCTGGGAGCACGTGTCATTCAGCTGGTCCCGGGGGAGTCGATCCAAGATACGGTGTTGCTTAACCCGCAGATGCCTTCGTTGTTAGATGACATTGCGCAATTTGGGGTGAAAATTCGTTGGGATTGCCCACCGGCATCTTTGAAATTTGTCTGTCAAAAAGATTCTCCTCAAATCCTGACCATTCCGAAAGGCGATTCCGGCCAACCGGATGTGTATTTGCTTGATACCCCCGTGTGCATTCAGTTGGCCGAGGCTATTGGTCTTATCAAGATTCCTGAAGGCCATGCGGTGCTTTTTCTTTTGACCCTGGAGTCGGTGATGGTTGATCTTCCTAAGATTCACGCTCTTCTTTACCAAGTGAATGATTATGTTCAGCAGTGCCAACCGTCGTGGACAAATAGTTGGGCGGTGAGTTTTTTTACGGAAAAGCAATTTGCGGGATTTCTGAGTGATAAGGGGAACAAACATTATTTTGAGCAAGGCATCTCTGGCAACAGGTGAATATCGGGCAGTACTCCAGCCAAATTCGTATCTTATTTCGATTTCCATGGATTAAGGAAAGGTCCGATGATGTATATCTTTCAGTGTATCGGTGATACAAAGGGAAATGTACCGATTGTTCTTGACTCTACCTCTTGCTTATTGCGTCCCGTAGGCGCGCCCTTTACCTACAAAGGAGGGGAGTTTGAAGATGGATTCCTGCTAAAAACCTGCAGGAATGACTGGCAGATGGATTTCTGTTAGAGACTTGCTACAATCTTCTCATTCTATGCCTGAAACCTCTTTTTCCTGAAATTTCTGGTTTTTTGCTGCCCCTGCTCCAATCGCATAAATCTTCCTTCCCAAGACGAGATGTGAGACATCAACTTATGCCGTTGCAATCGTTTCATCCGGTGATTCAAGAATGGTTCTTGGCGAAATTAGGTG
>QIDY01000279.1 GCA_003228495.1 Nitrospirota bacterium | reverse complement strand
TTTGATTTCTGGTATCAAAATAAAGCCCGTTGGCGCCGGCTACATTCTCTACCATTAATGTGAAATGCTGATTCTCCTCCAGAGATATTTTGTAAATCTTACCTATGTCTGTCGCGGAAACCATCAAAGTTTTGTCATCCACAACTGCCAGATCGTTTAAGAATGTTGTTTCCTGGGAGGAAAAATCAAGTTCAAAAATCTGCTGGCTTGTCGTCAGATCAAAACCAACAACCCTGTCAACATCAGCAATAAAAAGAGTCCTGCCGACAATAGCCATTCCTTTAGGAGAATCAAGAACACCTTTTTGCGGAAGATACTTCTTCTCCAGGACGTCACCTGAGGATGAAAGTCTTGAAATGAACCCGTCTCCATCCTTTGTTGTTGGATCAAGTTTTTCACCAACATTTGAGACATATATATATCTCCCCACAGGATCAGCAATAACACTCTCAGGAGAAGAAAACCCGTCAATGACCTTCGGTGTAACTACTGCTGATTTTTGCAACTGACATCCGGATATCGATACAACCGAAGCAATAACCAATATCCCACATGCAAAAGCAATTGTTTTGGCATTAAGCTTAAATATTATTTTTTTCATCGTTCATTAACCTTTCTTTATCAGGAACCTATGGATCGTATCCAACCTTCGTTCAGTGAGGAGCTTCAGCCGTCGCCAAGGCTCTGGCTGACAAGTCGGAGGACAAGATGGCGTGACAGGCTTGCCTTTTATATCACGCTGCAGGCGTGACTTCCCGTTGGTCAGCCTTGAACTATTATCTAACTCAGATGGAGATCCCCATAGATGTGATTGTTACGTCCCCCCTGTTTTGCGATAGAATTATAACACAGCGCAGAGAGGCTTGTCCTCCGTAGCCTCTTGTGCACCAAAGCCTTGGCGACGGTGCATGGCAAAGGAGGAAGGAGGAAGGAAAAAGGAAAGAGGGGCTCTGACCATAGACCAGCCAGTCACAATTCACACTCCGACCTCATGATCTCCCCGACTTGTTTCAATAGTAGCTATGGCGTTTGAGATGCCATCTTCATGCCGAATCAGATCGCCCAGGGACTTCGCTTTATTGCGCAAAGCGACATTGCTCGTTACTGTGCGTAACGCATTCGCCAGCTTTTCTACAGTCAGTTTCTTTTGTGGGATCGGTTTCGGCCCAGCACCCAATGCATGAACACGGTTTCCCCAGAACGGTTGGTCCATCCCGAAGGGACAAACAATCGTCGGACGCCCTGCTCGTAATCCCGCCGCCGTTGTTCCTGCACCGCCATGATGCATGACGGCAGACACACGAGGAAAGAGCCAGTCGTATGGAACCTCGTCAATACGTAGAATGGTGTCTGGTACATCACTGATCTCAAGGCCGCCCCATCCCGCGGCAAGGATGCCGCGCACCCCCGCTTGCTTTATGGCCTCAATTACGATGGTTGCCGTCCGCTGAGGGTTGCGACCAGCCATGCTGCCGAAACCAACAAAGACGGGGGCTTCACCCGCATCGAGAAATGTTTGCAGTTCAGCGGAAGGCTGCCATTCGTCCAGACGATCCAAAAACCAATATCCTGTTACATACGCATTGGAAGGCCAGTCATGCGGGCGCGGCACGACATGTGAACTGTAATGGTGCAGCACGGGAATTGGCCGACCATCAGCCGTACGCAGTACACCAGACGATTTGGGAAACTTGTTGAGACCGAGTTTCTTTTGCCGAAAATCATTCGCAACCCCTAGAAACATTTTATTAGCCCATTCCACCATCGTATAGGTAAACTTGTTGTACCATCCCCCAAGACGCAGCGCGGGCGTCCCAACGGCAGGATATTCGGCTGTTGAAACGAACGTCGGTACGGGCGTCGCCATTATCGCGGGGACACCGAGTTTTTCGGCAATATGCTTGCTGCCTGAGGCGTTGGGGTTGAAAATCACCAGATCAGGTTCGGTCACCCTCGCTGCCGCCCACGAATCTTCGAGCATCCGCTTAAGAATGGGCTTGGAGGTTTTCACCAACTTAACCGCCGTTTTTACTGTAACAAAGAGGCCGACGGCATCTTTCATCATCTTCCGTCCTACATCAGAGCCCATCAATCTCAAAAGGTCATCGCTAGCATAACTATAGTTAAGACCGTATGAGCGAATAAACGACTCAAAACGTGAACAAGTGCAAATTGTGACAGTGTGACCCGCCTTTTGTAACCCGCGTCCCAGTGCGACAAAGGGTTGCACATCCCCACGCGAACCGAATGCAAGAATTAAAATGTTCACGATAGAAGTACTCTGATAGCTCGGAAATTAAAAGCAGGGAAACAAACCCTGTTCAGGGAGTACTTTTTGCCTTGACCCGGTGCCTCTTAATGGGTGACCCCGTTTCCCTAACCAATTCCATACTGTTCACTTACAAAGGGAAGGAGACCGGCACTTTCCAACTTCTCCAATGGCGCCAGGAAGGTAACCTGAACAACTCCCGGTAGACGGCCGATCT
>QIDY01000246.1 GCA_003228495.1 Nitrospirota bacterium | reverse complement strand
TATTCTGTCAATCAGATGGAGCACCCTGACCGGCACATCATCCTTGATACTTTCATTCTCTTTTTCCATTCCGGTCTACTTAATCTAGTCTCAGATTCATGAATCGTATTTCTCACCAAGAGAAACCAAAAGTATCGATGGGCATGCGGGGCTTGGGGCTACAGCAAATGGAGAAAGTCAGGTGTCACACGCATTCTTTTATGAGGCTTTTCAGAGTGTCAACAACAATTGTCACATGTTTTTCCGGCATTTTAGGATAAAAAGGTAAAGAGATCGTACAGTTACCGATGTGTTCAGCCACAGGAAAATCACCGGGTTGAAATCCAAACTTTTCCTGAAACATGGTGAGGAGGTGGATAGCCCTGTAGTTGACCACTACTCCAATCCCAGCTTCTTGTAGACCGTTTAGCACACGATCTCTGTATTCACCGGCCACCCAGATCGGGAAAAGATGGCGGGCATGGCAAACACCTTTTATGGTCTGAGGGAGTGTGATGAGAGGGGCCCCTTCAAGCAACAACTCATAATGTCTTGCCAGAGCGTCGCGTTTCTTCCAATTCCTCTCGATGCGTTCTAATTGAGGCAGTAATAACGCTGCCTGAATATTGCTCATGTTGTATTTCCATCCAAGGATCTCTATATCCCAGTGTTGATAGCCCTCCCGATGCCTATCTGCGGCAGTCTTGCTCATACCATGTAAGCTCAAAAGGCGTAGTTTCCGAGCCAAGGCCTCATTATCAGTGACCAACGCCCCACCCTCTCCACAAGAGAGATTTTTGGTTGCGTAAAAGGAAAAACAGGCTGTATCTCCAAGGTCCCCAGGACGAATTCCTTCACGTGAACCTTCCACACAATGGGCTGAATCCTCAACGACATACAGACCGTGAGTGTTGGCAATCTTTCGAATAGCCTGCATGTCACACATCTGTCCATATAGGTGAACGGGAAGTATAGCCTTTGTCTGAGTGGTTATCGCCGACTCAATGAGGGAAACATCTATATTTCCGGTCTCTGGCTCAACATCCACAAAAACAGGCTTAGCTCCTGCCTCCAAAATAGCCGTCGCAGTCGCAATAAAGGTCAGGGGAGTCGTGACTACTTCGTCACCTTGTCCAATCCCTAATGCCAATAACGACAAATGCAGAGCTCCGGTGCAACTGTTCACCGCCAATGCATGGCGACGCCCGAGATACTCCTCAAACCGACGTTCAAATAGGTCTACGGTTTCTCCCGTGGTGAGAATGGGACCGGCCAATACTTCAGCAACAGCGTCCAGTTCAGCTTGGCCCAGGTCATGGTGGTAGAAGGGAACCCTGATCATCAGTGCAGCTCTCGCTTCCCGGAAGCCGTAATAATCGGAATGTGGCGCATCCATACCTGTGGTCGCCACCAGGCCTCGTTGTCTCGATACCATTGGATAGTTTGTTCAAGCCCTTCTTCGAAGGAAACACAGGGCTCCCACTCCAACAGGTTCTTGGCCTTGGACCCGTCGCAGGTATGACGAAACACCTGTCCCGGGCGTTCGCCAACATGTTGAATAGGACTGTTCATGGGTTTCATCGCATCCCGAACGGAATTGGCGATTTCCAGGAGATCGATATGCCTGCCTGAACCCAAGTTAATGACTTCCCCGATCACCTTTTCGCGATCAATGTGTAAAATTCGATCCAGGGCCTCGCAATGATCCTGCACAAACAACCAATCTCTAGCAGCAGACCCATCTCCATGAACAGTCAATGGCTCACCCGAGAGACAACTGGTAATGAAACGGGGAACGACCTTTTCTAAGTGTTGGTAAGGCCCGTAATTGTTGAAGGGTCTCACAATGATAGCCGGCATTCCATAGGTGGCCCAGTAAGAATAGACCAGACGATCCGCTCCGCATTTGGCCGAGGCATATGGACTCATAGGCAAGAGAGGATGATTTTCATCCATTTTTTCATTCAGAGCGGACCCGTAGACTTCAGAGGTTGAAATGTGGATAAATCTCTCTATCGTATCCTTGTATTTCAAGGCCGCGTTCGCCACCGTTTGAGTCCCGAGGACATCGGTTTCAAAAAACAGGTAATTATCATAAATAGAGCGAGTAACATGTGATTCTGCAGCAAAATGGATAACCACATTTGACTGGGAAACGAGTGTATCCACCAGTTCTCCATTTCCCACGTTCCCATACCAAAAAATGAAACGATCATTCGGCCCTTCGTTGATGTTCACTGGAAGGTTTTGAATGTTTCCAGCATAGGTCAAAGCATCTAAAACAATAAGTCGATAGCCTGGATATTTTTGATAAAGATAACGAACGAAATTACTTCCAATGAAGCCGGCTCCACCGGTGATGAGAATGGTTTTCACGTTTCCTCCTCTTCCGCGCCACTTGCCAACTTGGCAAGACTTTCAAAAACAAATCAAGAGAGGACAAGTGGGACACGAATTTTCTGTGATGTTGAGAGCCAAGAAGTTTTTGTCTGCTAAGCATAAAAAGTAGAACCGATTACCAAAATGGAGCCATAATTTCAAGGGCCGCTCGATCTGTGCTCATACAATTCCTATGGTCGGGAACTTGTTGATCTGATTTGTCAGACCCAACCATCCACACATGATTTCAATGAGATACAGATCAAAACCCATAAGTCGGATCCACCCTTCCTGAAGCACCCTCTTAGGTTTCGGCCGATACTTTGTCAAAAAGGGGGCCTTTGTGTAAAATTGTTGGATGGTCGCTATGGGTGTACCCATCCACGCTATAATATTACCGATCCGAACATCTACAAACTTTCATTTCCCAACCCCCTTGGAATGAACCGGAACAGTAGCAGGTGGAAGCTTTGAGGAGACCTTAACACGGTTTCAATTACCCGACCCGTGCTTGTCTTCGTGAACGGTAATTATACAACATACAGATATCGGAAGTGAGCAGTTAGGCATAAATTCCCGCCTAGTAGGAGATAGGGGGACTGAAAGACTGCGGCCTTAAGGAAATTCTTTTTGTCAGACCATGTATAGTGAAGCTCCCCCGAGCAAGCTAGGGAGCTTCACAGTGCATTCCAACTATATCTATACTGCTAAATTGGCAGGAGAAATTAACCAATATTGCTCAAGCTTTTAAATATTGGACTCCATAAACAATCAATTTCTTCAGCAAGGCTGGGGGAACATTGCACATTGCCACATGAATCTAGGAATAAAAAGTGCGGTTATTTCTAATAGGAGATTTTGAAGTATGAGCGATCACATTTTACAATTTTGGAATTTGCAGGCAGACAAGTTTGGTACTTCCCATTCCGCAAGTTGGGGTGACAAATATGC
>QIDY01000028.1 GCA_003228495.1 Nitrospirota bacterium | reverse complement strand
GAAAGCTTAAAATCCCGCCGGTCAAGTTATAGACGTTGGTGAAGCCACTTTGAAGGAGAATTCTAGAGGCGAGGTAGCCACGTAATCCGACACGGCAATACACAACGGTTTCTTGGGAGGGGTCGAGATCTAGGAGATGGTCTCTGAGTTCGTCCACGGGAACCAGGCGGGCCTGCGGAAGATGCGCTTCTTGAAATTCATCTGAGGTACGGACATCTAATAATTGAAGAGATGTGTTCGCAGCTAGCCTCTTTTTTAATTCTTCTCCGGTGATCGTCTTCACTTCTCCGCGTATCGTATTGGCAGCCACGAAGCCTGCCATGATGACTGGCCCCTTAGCAGAATTAAATTGCGGGGCATAAGCCAAATCCAATTGCTCTAAATCCTGAACTCTCAATTTGGCATGTAAGGCGGTTGCCAAGACATCGATTCGTTTATCCACTCCCTGTTCGCCCACGATTTGAGCGCCCAGAAGTTTTCCGGTTTCCTGTTCCACCACCAATTTGATATGGAGTGCTTCTGCACCCGGATAATATCCGGCGTGATCCAGTGGATGGGTCACCGAGACGAAATACTTCAAGCCATGCCTGTTGGCCTCATGTTCAGCCAATCCCGTTTTGGCGGCAGTAATGTTCATAGTTTCAACAATGGCTGTGCCCAACGCCCCATGGAATTGTAAATCTCCGCCTGCGGCATTCGCTCCGGCGACCCTCCCCTGTTTATTCGCCGGACCAGCGAGGGGAATTCGGGTTCGTTGGCCGGTAACCAAGTGAGTGGTTTCCACAGCATCCCCGGCGGCATAGATGTGTGGATCGGATGTTTGCTGGTGTTCGTTGACAGCAATGCCTCCTGATGGACCAATTTCCAGCCCTGCCTCTCGCACAAGCTTCAATTCCGGACGGACACCGATTGAGAGGATGGCAAGATCCATTGGAAGCCGGGTTCCGCTTTCTAATTCGGCTTCCTTAGCGAAATCCCCAGTTTGATGAAACCCTTTGATGCCATCGCCTACGATGATTTGCACGCCTTTCTCCTGTAAGTGATGAGCCACAAGCCCGGCCATATCCGGATCAAAGGGGGGTAAAATTTCTGGAGCTTTTTCTACGATAGTCACGTTCAATCCTCGATGCACCAAGGCCTCTGCGGTTTCCAACCCGATAAACCCGCCCCCAATAACCAGCGCTTGCTGTGAGGGATAGTCGTGAAGAAAAGATTTGATTGCGTCGGAATCGGGAACGGTTTTGACAGAAAAAATATTCTTAGCATGAATACCAGAAATGTTCGGCACAATCGCCCCGGCTCCTGGTGCCAGAATCAATTTGTCGTATGGGTGGGGCGTCACTTCTCCCGAGATCAAGTTTTTGACGGTGACGCATTTTGCGGTTCGGTCAACTTGGAGGACCTCGTGTAAGATGTGGACCTGAACCCGGAATCGTTTCCAAAACCGTTCCGGGGTTTGAAGAAGAAGGTCATCACGATTTTGGATAGTTTCCCCCACGTAATATGGTAGTCCACAGTTGGCAAAGGAGACATAGGGGCCTTTTTCAAAGATGGTAATATCCGCTGCCTCATTGGTTCGACGGGCTTTGGCTGCGGCACTGGCTCCGCCTGCCACCCCACCGACGATGACGATTTTCGTGGTCATGCTCTTTAGTCTTCTCCTCGTTGAATTCAAATGACCAAATGAACTTTGATTAAATTTGTCCCGAGAGAATGCCCCAGTCGTTCACCGGTCACGATAACTATGAGCTGGCCTTCATGAAGCAGTCCTAGTTTCTTCAGCCGATCTTGGGCGGCATTGATTCGCTCATCGGTGTCATCAACTTGGGGAAATACAAATGAGACGACGCCCCACACCAAAGCCAACCGTCGCGTGATCGATTGGGAAGGCGTGAGAGCAAGAATTGGGATGGTCGGGCGATGGTGTGCCAATAACATGGCCGTATGACCAGATTCGGTGAAAACCACGATAGCTTGGGCGCCAACTAAGTTTGAAAGGGAGACAGCTGTCTCACAGACGGCTTCCGGAGTTGAGAGAAGAGTTGGTTTTGGGGAGTCGGGCTTTTGCCCTTGTGGGAAAACATCCTTTTCGGTCTGTCGAATAATCCGATCCATGACTTCAACTGCCTCGACCGGATAGCTCCCGGTCGAAGTCTCCGCCGACAACATAACGGCATCTGTTCCATCCAGCACAGCGTTCGCAACATCCGAGGCCTCCGCACGCGTGGGAGAGGGGTGTCTCGTCATCGATTCCAGCATCTGGGTGGCAGTAATGACAGGCTTTCCTCTTCGATTGGCTTGTGTGATGATTCGCTTTTGCAAAAGCGGAACTTCCTCTGGACTTAACTCCAAAGCCAAGTCGCCTCGGGCGATCATGACCCCATCAGCCATATCGAGTATTTCATCGAAACATGTCAGGGCTTCGGGCCTCTCAATTTTGGCAATGACGGGAATAGTCACCGATCGTTCAGCAAGAGCCGTTTGGACAGTTCGGATATCTTCTGGACTTCGCACAAAAGAAAGGGCCACGTAATC
>QIDY01000262.1 GCA_003228495.1 Nitrospirota bacterium | reverse complement strand
TGCTTGTGAGATCATGGGCCATGCTCCGCGCCGCGCTGACTGTTTAGAGAGGTTCACCATTGGAAGTATCCGGGCTAGCTACTCGATCGAATTAGCTTTCAATTGAACAATAAGTTCTTGGGCCGTATGCATCATCACCTGCTCCACCTCTTCACAAAAGAATCCGACGTGATCAGCAAGATCAGTCCCCCATAGCCACGTGGCCACGCCGAGAGTTTCGTGTCCCCCTTCACGCAACATTTGAGCCGTAGGAATATATCCCAAAAGACTGTTGTTATACCCGGATACCCACAGTGGCTCATTGGGGTTGTTTGTTCTGAGATTCAGTGCATATTCTGAAACGGTTTCGCTGGGAAAGGCGACGATCGTTAAATCATCTCCAAATGACCAGGCAGCTATGGGAGCTGGGTAGATTGTCCGTAAAGTTCTTCCGGACTGGAGAACTTTCCACAGTAGATCTCCCTGGGCCCCGGTGACTTTTAAGACGGGGACAATCGAATCGACCGGACCGTTAGGGTTGGGGCCCATACGGATGGTCCCCGCTTTGGTTTTTATCGCCGCGATTCATCACAAATGTGACACGGTCGGTTCCCCAAGAGAGGTCAGCAGGTTGCAAATCGTTTTGATCAATAACCGTTCGCAACAAGTTGAACTCTCCTTAGGTTTGGGGTACAAATACATATAACCGGTCGGACGCTGACAAGGGGTAATCGAAGGTGAGAATGAGAGACTCATACGACAAGAAGCGTGGAAATCCGATTCGGAGTGAACCGTGATGCGAACTGAGACTATCAGGACCCTGGCAAATCGGGACAAAGGGTCATTCCTGTCCTTCCTGTTCCACAGAAATCGGCTTTGTCGCTTCTTCGATGTTCGGAAATGGGTTTGGGTAATACCCATGATGTTGGCAATCGATGGCGCAACCACTGATCACGCACGACAGATTCAAGGGGGCGAGTCGCCTCGGGAATCAACGCGAAATCACCAATTGCTCGTGCAACGAATCCGAGACCTCATGGCAACAAGGGGAATCCAACACAACGAAGAATCAGGACTCGATTACTACTCGAGTTATGGTGACCTATATGACTGGGAATTGTACTTTGATTCGATTCTATTGGCCTACTATGGCGGCGAAGACTACGCCATCCAGGGATTGCGGATTTTCCTGAAAAAGCAGCAGCCCAATGGCTTTATTCCGCGCCGTATTCCCAAGCACCCGATCCCCGAGAACGTTGCCCCACTATCCCAACGCCTCTACTCCGAAGAGAAAAAGGAACATTGCAAACCATTCCTTTTTCAGATCGCGCTCATCATTTCTCGCACGCGCGGCTCAGCACAGTGGATAACCCCCGAAGATTACAACGCCCTACACGCCTACTTGTTCCATTGGTTTGAAGGATGGGATCAAGACCAGAACGACCTCTGTGAATGGAGCAGCGCGCCCCACAGCGGTTCGGATACGCAACTGGAACGTATTGGCCCGTGGGGATCGAGATTCTGCGAAGGAACGGATCTGAACTGCTATATCTACCGAGAATGCAAAGCCGCAGTCCACCTCGCGCAGGCGTTAGGCCACGCCGAAGATGCTCGAATGTTCGAGAATCACGCGCGACGTACCGCACAGGCAATCCGGACCAAGTTGTGGAACGATAAAGATGGGTTGTTCTATGATCGAGACGCCCGCGACGGAAAAACGATCAAGGTCAAATCCGCGTCGACATTTCTGCCAATTGCAGTCGGCATCGCAACACCAAAGCAAGCTCAGATTCTCGTCGAGCGACACCTGAACAATTCGGAAGAGTTCGCCTCACCCTTCCCCGTGCCGAGTTACGCACGCAGTGAGGCCGCCTACACCCAACGTTTCGAGCCCGCTCCCGGCCTTGATCCCGTGTACGCCTTGGGGTCTAACCATGCCAATTGGTGCGGCGGGATGTGGCCCCATTGGAACATTCAGATCAGTCACGGACTTCAAGATTACGGTTTTCATAAAGAAGCCAGCCTCCTCGCCGACAAACTTCTCGAAGCGATATCGGTCGAAGAAGGCTTCTATGAGTGGTACAACGCCGAAACCGGCTCCGGATGCGGAGTCAACCCCTTCTGGGCTGGAGCCACTGTTTTAGGAGCTATGCTGCCAGTCGAGTTGGATAAAGGGTTCAACCCCATGGAACCGAGACCAGTAGATCAAACTCTGGATTTCCGATCCATTCGTGAGATCCTCGGCGTCACAGCCGACTTCAAACCGCGGCATGTGAGTGACTAGAAGCAGAGGCTAGAAGCAGGGGGGTCAACTCTTGGCACATGACACGTTGCTGCGGTATCCTTAGCCATCCTCGTTATGGCACGCTCAATACGAGTAGAGTTTGAAGACGCCTATGCGCGGGAACTGATCAAGTACAATCATCTTCGTCTTGGCGGGGAACGCATGAGCGTCGTTGCTTGCCCCTCTTGCTATAAGGACAGAAGGATGAAATGCTTAGATCTCAGATCGCAAACTGAAAGCCGGTTCCAATACGGGTGTCCCGCGATTGCGGATCACCAAGAGATC
>QIDY01000099.1 GCA_003228495.1 Nitrospirota bacterium | reverse complement strand
CCACCAACCGTGCCAAAATTATTGGTCGTACCCGTTTGGTTAGAAGCTAGATGAAACCGGCCGTCAACTCCGAGATGGAAGGCTTTCCAGATTCGATATTGCGCTCCCACCGCGAACTGTACACCAATGTCAAGGTAGGTGGAATCATTAGACGGCGGGCTAATAACGTTGAAATCCAAACCAACCGGGATAATCCATGGACGAAACCGACTTTTCTCCATGAACATGATTTTGGGAGACACGCTTACCGTCAGCATGGTAATTTGCACTTTTTTCTTCGTTTGGACTGAGCACGTTGGTACTCCAGCAACGGCACAAGTAGTGGGAACAGCCTGAGTCACTTTCTTTGAATCAAAACGTTTGAATTCTACGCCAATTTCCCCAAGGGCCCATGTGTCAGACAGCATTCCCCAAAGATTTTTCGACAAAACCATATCCAGTCCCGCCCCCACATAGTATCCCGAATTACCATCATTCTTTTTGCTAAATTCAAACACATCGGTAAACACCTCGTCCGACCGATCATTGACTAAACCAGCCCATCCCCCTCGAAAGAAGACCATATTCCCGGTTTCCTGTTGGGCCCCCGGGGATACGGAAAGGGTTTTTTGCTCCAAGCGTTCCAACCGTTCTTCTACAGTCGCCGCTTGAACCGTCCCTACTCCCGTTAAGGACCACAACAGCGCGCACACCATCAACCCGCAACCACTTGATACAATGGACCGACCTCTGTTCATCAGCCTACCTCCTTGATTCTATGAATGTTCAGGATTCCTGATTAAGAGTTGTTTCCCGGAAAACGTAAGCTACCTTTTCAATCTTCTTTATCATCTTCAAGAATACCCGTGAATTCGAAAACAACTAATCATCATTGGCAATCTTAAACGGACCCCTCTGCCTCGTCATTGTCGAATGACAAGATGGGATATGATTGTTATCAATTTTTTTGATAGGGCGAATGGCCCAACGGTAACCGGAAAACAAAGCACAAAAGGGGGAACCAGTTGGAGTTGGAGAGCCAAAATTAGGAAGAAGAACGCTTAAGGAAGATACTTACCTTACAGAAAAAATGGTTGCGGAGGCACGAAAAACGGAAGCGGCAACAAAAGCTGTTAACTTAAAGAGGAGGTTTTCGCGATTTTTGTGAGACGATCAACATTGAGAAGAGTCACATCGCGGCCTTGCACCGAAATCAACCCCGACTCCTGAAAATCATGGAGAAGACGTACGGCAGTTTCCACAGTGACTGCAATCATTTGGGCCAGATCTTCTCGCTTGAGTTTGAGAACAATTCGAGTTCCTTCCCTCTCCTGCCTCCCGAACCGCTCGCTGAGTTCTAAAAATAACCGTGCTAGGCGTTCCCTGGCCGGAGTAAACGCAAATTGATCGGCAGCATCTACCACAGCAGCCATTTCTTTACTCAGTATCTGGACCAATTGAACTGCCACCTCCCCATGGTCTTTGAGAAAAGCCAGGAAACTCGTGCGATCCATCAGGCAGATTTGTGAAGGCTCCAGGACCTCACACGTGACTTGATGCACAGGCTTTTCTTGAAAGGCCTGTTTCTCAAGCAGTTGCCCGGCATCCAAGATTTCGACCAACCGCTGTTGGCCTTTGCGATTGAGCCGTGTGAGCTTCACTCGTCCCTGGCAAAGGATGTAAAGCCCCAGGGCCGTGTGTCCTTCATAAAACACATGTTGCCCAGGCTGGTACATCGCGCGACGCTTTACGAGGCCAAAGGGCTCTTCGGAAAGCGGCACAATCTCACAGATCTCTGAGGTTTCTCGTTGAGGACAGGTACCACAATCTGTAATAGCTGGAGAAGGAATGGTTTTCATGACACCGAACGTATCCTTTAATAGTTTGCAACTATACCTCAAAACCCCCGATCCACTCAATTGCCTTATCTTCTCATTCTAAACCTGCTCATACGATGTTTATTGGTTAAGCTATTTTGCTTAAGTATGGTTTCAATGTGTGTGGTGAATTGGTTCCAATTCCCTAAAGGACCCTTTATAATAATTTTCCCACTCCCCTCTTTCACATTTCCAATCTTGCTATGTCAGATTCGCACCATCCATTCTCTGAGCTCTCTTCGTCTTCTGCTTACCAGCGAGCAGATTCGGACTCGAGGTTTCTTCAACGAGACGAGCTCCGCGCGGTTCGGCTACAACTGGAATGGTTCAAACCGGAACTAATCCAACAAGACGAAGGCATTGAATCCACGATTGTGGTCTTTGGCAGTGCCCGCCTTCTCGAACCACACGCCGCGCAAGCTCAATGCGCTAAGGCTGAACAAGACTTAGCTCAATCGCCTCATGATGCTGCCAAACAACAGGCAGTCGCCATAGCGAAAAATCAATTGGCGTTGGCACCTTTTTATGATGAGGCTCGAGAGTTTGGCCGGCTCGTGTCTTCTGCTTGCCAATTAGACGGCCGCTGTGAATATGTCGTTGTCACAGGTGGAGGTCCGGGGATCATGGAGGCCGGCAATCGCGGGGCTGCGGATGTCGGAGCCAAATCCATCGGGCTGAATATTGCCCTTCCCTTCGAACA
>QIDY01000114.1 GCA_003228495.1 Nitrospirota bacterium | reverse complement strand
CCAAGCATAACACCGTTTTGGTGACGGTGAGGGGGGTGGAGTCTGCTATCGCCCACGACCGATTCATGACGGTCAAAGGCGTCAAAAAAGTAGAGGATCAGGGCAAGGATGGAGATCTCGTACAGTTGAGGATTTATCCTGACGATGGACAATGGATTCTCCCGGACATTGGAAAATATGCCCGGGAACAGGGGTGGGAAGTTGGGGAACTCTATCTTGATCGAGGGCAATTGGACGATGTCTTTCGTCTCTTAACCACATCAACACACGCCCTATCGTAGAAAACACCGGAGCGGATTTGGTAGCAAGGAGGCATTGTGGAACGCATTCGAGTCATATTTAAACGGGAACTGGTAGGCTATTTCGCCACGCCAATTGCGGCGGTGTTTATCGTCATCTTTTTAATGCTCAGTGGAGCCTTTACCTTTTACTTGGGTAATTATTTTGTTCGAGGGCAAGCCGATCTAGTCCCGTTTTTTGATTTTCATCCCTGGCTCTATCTTGTGCTTATTCCGGCGTTGGCCATGCGCCTGTGGGCTGAAGAGCGACGCTCAGGAACCATAGAGCTCCTGCTCACCTTGCCGGTGACGATGGGGGAAGCGGTAGTGGGAAAATTTTTGGCAGCCTGGTGTTTCACGGGTGTTGCGCTGGCTATGACTTTTCCCATGTGGATCACCGTGAATCTGCTGGGGGAGCCCGATAATGGTGTCATCCTGGCCAGTTATATAGGAAGTCTGTTGATGGCTGGCGGATTTTTAGCTATCGGGTCCTGCATTTCTGCCTTGACCAAAAATCAGGTCATCGCGTTTGTTGTGAGTGTGGTGATTTGTTTGGGATTCATCTTAAGTGGGTTCCCGATGGTGTTAGAACTCTTTAGCGGATGGGCGCCGCAATTTTTGCTCAGCGCCATCAGCTCGTTTAGTTTTTTGACGCATTTTCAATCCATCAGTAAAGGGGTTTTGGACTTGCGAGACATCTTGTATTTCTTCTCGCTCATGGCCTTTTGGTTATTTGCGACGGCCACCGTCATCGATATGAAAAAAGCCGAATAGAGGAAAGAGAAAGCCCATGGTTGTTGAGAATATTGGTCAATTCAAGAGGGATCTATGAATAAACGATTGTTGACAGGAACCGGCATTGCTTTGGCAGCCGTGTTATTTGGAGCATTCAATATAATGAGTAACGCTGCCTTACGTTCGGCTCGTTTCGATTTAACCGAGCATCAACTCTATACCTTGTCCGAAGGCACGAAAAACGTGCTGGGCGATTTAGCCGAGCCCATTACCCTGCGGTTTTATCTGTCCAAAAAACTCGCGACCGGCCTTCCGGGAATAAAAGGGTATGCCACGCGGGTCCAAGAAATGTTGGAGGAATATTCCCAATTGGCGGGAAACCAATTGTTGTTGCAGGTGATGGACCCGGAACCGTTTTCCGAAGAAGAAGATCGCGCCGTGGCCTATGGTCTGCAGGGCATTCCATTAGATAACGGCAGCACGCAATTTTATTTCGGGTTGACGGGAACCAGTTCAACGGACGACTTGGAAGTGATTCCTTTTTTTCAACCGGAGCGGGAAGAGTTTTTAGAATATGATTTGACGAAGATGATTCATGGCCTCGCCAATCCCAAGAAAAAAGTTTTGGGATTGCTCAGCTCGTTGCCCATTGACGGCGCTGGGGCCATGCCCTTTATGCAGCAAGGCGGGGGGAGTCAACCGTGGTTAATTGTGACGCATATTGAACAGATGTTTGAAATCAAAAAAATTGAAACGACGGCCACGGCAATACCCGATGAAGTGAGTGTGTTAATGATCGTGCATCCTAAAGAATTAAGCGATTCGACTCTCTATGCCATTGACCAGTTTGTGCTAAATGGTGGGCATGCCATGATCTTTGTGGATCCGCTAGCCGAATCTGACAGAGGGGGAGGCAATCCCATGAATCCGATGGGTGGCGGCGGGCCGCGGAATTCGGATCTTCCGAAATTGTTCGATGGATGGGGTTTGGAATTGGTGAAAGGCAAAGTGTTAGGGGATTTACCCTTGGCCAAAAAGGTGCAAATTCAGCAACAGTCGCGAATGCAAGTGGTGGATTACCCCGTGTGGATAGATTTTCGTCAGGAACATTTCAGCCAAGATGATATCGTGACGGCGCAAGTGCCGACGATCACTGTGGCATCTGCCGGGATCCTGCAAAAAAAAGGCGATGTGGGAACGGAACTCGCCCCCTTGATCCAATCCGATGAAGCGGCGATGAAAATCGACGCCTCACGACTGTCTTTTATGCCGGATCTTGGTGCAATTCTGAGTAGTTATAAACCGGAAGGCGAAAAAATGATCGTGGCAGCTCGGGTGACGGGAAAAGTGAAGACGGCCTTTCCGGATGGTAAACCCCAAGAGCCTTCGAAAGATGGAGAGGACAGCTCTTCCCCGCCAATCGAATCGAAAGAACAATCGCCCCAGCCACACCTCGCTGCGTCGAAAGATTCCATCAATGTGATTGTTGTGGCGGATACCGATATCCTGCAGGATAAGTTCTGGGCACAGGTGCAAAATTTCTTTGGGCAG
>QIDY01000207.1 GCA_003228495.1 Nitrospirota bacterium | reverse complement strand
CAGTTAAAAGATGAGCAAATCATTCAGATGCAATCGAAGCTAAATCCGGTAGAGCAAGCCACACAACATGGCGAAAGCTTATGGCTGCGAAACTCTAATGAATGCTGCCAGCTCCGCAAGGTCGAACCGTTAACTCGTATTCTCAAGGATTATGCCGCATGGATCACAGGGATCCGGCGAGATCAATCTCCCAGTCGTGCTCATGCCGGCATTGTGGAGTGGGATGCCAAATTTGGCTTGGTAAAATTTAACCCGCTGGCCACCTGGTCCTGGGAACAGGTTTGGGAGTACATTCGTACCCAGAACGTGCCCTATAACACCTTGCACGACCAGCATTATCCCAGCATCGGTTGTACGCATTGCACGGCCCCCGTGATGCCCGGAGATGATCTCCGGTCTGGACGATGGAACAGTTCCACGAAGACCGAATGCGGACTCCATCAAAAATAAGAAGTGAAAAGTGAGGAGTAAAAAGTAAGGAGTGTGAAGCAAGAGAGAGGAGAAGGCCAGTCCTTCTTGTTTTTTACTCCTCACTCCTTACTACTCACTTCTTTTAAAGATCACTATCGTCAACCACACCAACAGAATGAGAGTGGGAGGAAATCAGTGAAAAAAGTTGCGGTTATTATTACTCGTGGGGGGTTCAACAACCTTCTTCAGGCGTGCGAATGGATGGCCTTGGCTGCGGCCAGCGGAATAGAGGTGAGTGGGTATTTTCGAGATGAAGCGGCAAGCCGCATGAGCCAAACCAAAATAAAAGAACTCACGATGTCCCCCGACTATCGAGGCCGGGAATCGTTTGTGCGAGACCTTTTACGTGAGGAGAAAAAAGCCGATCTTCCCTCGTTTCTCCAAAAAGTAAAAGAGTCCGGGAACGTGAAATTATCCGTCTGCAAAGATTCTCTCCGCTATTTTGACATGAGACCTGAAGATCTGATTCCGGAATTGGACGAAGTGCAAACAGCCGAAGCCTTTTGGAAGGAAGCTGTTCTCCCCGCTGACCAGGTGTTGACGTTTTGATCGAACCTCATTCTATGGACCATCTGATTGCCAAAATTGGCAAGGGGCTCAAAGGCGCCAAGGACCTGACTTGGGAAGAGGCGAAGCTCGCCCTGAATGCGATTATCGATGGACAAGCCACAGCAAGCCAAATTGGCGCCTTTCTCATGGCTATGCGGATCAAAACCGAATCCATCGCAGAATTAGCTGCCTTTACAACTACTGCCCGCAAGTACGCTTCACCGATACAGCTTCCTCATTCCTCGCACATGGTCGATCTCCCGCTATATGGAGAGAAACACAATACGATTCATATCGTGGTGGCGGCTTCGCTCGTTGCCGCGGCAGCCGGCGCAGGCATGTTCCTGCATGGGGTTGAAAACCCAAGTATCGACTATGACCTTCCGCAAGTCCTGCAGCACCTGAAACTTCCCATAGCCCAATCAAGTCTTGAGGCGATCGAGCAAGGATCCCAACAGCCATGGGTGTATATGGATCTGGCAGGATACCACGCCCCGTTAACCAAGCTGTTAGATCTGCGCCGGGAGTTTGGCTTACAAAATCTGGCACATCAAGTTGCCAGACTACTCAATCCCGCTCAGCTTTCCTCACAGGTCATCGGGATTGCTCATCCCCCCTATCTCAATAAAATGGTGGAAGCCCTAGATATGCTGGGAACCCCACGCGCACTGATCATTCAAGGGGTGGAAGGATTTCCGGAGCTTTCGTTGTCAGCTCCCTCAGCGGCACGGGAACTACGGAATGGACACATTTCTCCTTTGACGTTCCGCCCGGAAGACGCAGGCTTTCGAGCTGGCCCCTTCCAGGCCATGAGTTCAAAATCAGGACCGCTTGAGACAACCACACCGTCAAAAAACCCGGAACATGAAGCACAGGTGATCAAGCAATTGTTGGAAAATCGCTTACGAGGCGATCAGCGCGCATGGGTCATTTCCAATGCGGCCTTATTGATCTATGCAGCAGGCCTGGCTCCGTCGTTAGCTCAGGGCACACCCCTCGCCCAAGATGTGCTCGACTCCGGAAAGGCAGGCATCTTCTTTAAAAATCTGGTCAACAAACATGCTCCCACACCCCAAAGCCCTGACTCCTCATCTTCTCCCATGGTGACGGTATGAAACACATTCGTCAATTAGAAGATCAAAGCGTCTATATTCTTCGCGAGGCCTATAAGAATTTCGACAACCTGGGCATGCTCTGGTCAATGGGGAAAGACTCCACCGTGTTGTTATGGCTGGCGCGGAAAGCTTTTTTCGGCCATGTGCCGTTTCCCCTGCTGCATATAGACACCAGTTACAAGATTCCCGAGATGATCGAATACCGCGATCGTATGGCTCGTGAGTGGCGCCTGAACCTGGTTGTGGGCCAAAACAAAAAAGCCTTGGCCGAAGGGATGAACCATGAAAAAGGCCGCATCGAATGCTGCACCGCGCTGAAAACAGAAGGGCTCAAACTCCTCCTTGATGAAAAAGGCTACACCGGTATTATTTTGGGCGTCCGATCCGATGAAGATGCCACACGCGCCAAAGAACGATATTTTTCTCCTCGAGATAAAAACAACGATTGGGATTTCCG
>QIDY01000241.1 GCA_003228495.1 Nitrospirota bacterium | reverse complement strand
GAACAACGAAACGCCAAGTGGTCCAGCCTTTCCCGACGACACCGCTAGCGTTTCTTCCTCGGTGTTTTTTAATGCTTCTCTAAGCTTAAAACACAGCTTTCTGGTGTTGGGTCAACTATCTCTACCTCCGCCTTCCTCCAAATTTTTCGCCCTCGCATCGCTTTCTTTAAATCCCGAATTAAGCCTGACCAGAGTTGGCCCCTAAACTTCAATTCAAGGAAATGGTGGAAAGCGAACTCAGACGAATGGCCGGAACCGTGACAATGTCTAAAAAGGAACCTAAGCGGTTGATCGCTTCTGCAAAGGTTTCGGGTTCGGTGGGTTTGGTCAAATAAAAATTACATCCAATGGAATGGCAAGTTTCGACTTCTTGAGGATCATCTGTCGTGGATAGCATCAAAACCGGTACTCGTTTTAACACCTCATGTTCTTTCATCGCTCGCAAGACCTCAATCCCATTGACCCGAGGAAGATTGATATCAAGAAGCAAGAGGTAGCGGCCCCACGTTTTTCCCTGTTGCATGTTGCCGGAACCCAGGAAATACTCCAAAGTTTCCTGCCCATCCCTCAAACGATGGCAAGGTTTCTCCATCCCTGCCCGTCGAAGATTTTTTTCAATTAATGCCGCATGGCCGTCATCATCTTCTGCGATCAGTATCGTAGTGTCAGGATTCATCGTGTCCTCCTTCCTCAACGTCAATCGCTCGTGGAAGGTACACCCGGAAGGTCGTACCGTTCCCTAGTAAAGATTCGACTTCAATTTTGCCCTGATGCCGATCAATGATCCGTTTCACAATGGCTAATCCCAACCCTTCTCCTTTTTCTTGTTGGGGGGCCAGACGGTGAAATACCTGAAAGATCCGTGCATGATGTTCCGGCGAAATACCAATGCCATTATCGGTCATGGCATAGACCGACCATCCATTGAGGGTTTTTCCTGAAATCGATATTTCTCCAGGACGCGAGGGTTCGAGATATTTTTGGGCGTTATCGATCAGATTGGCGAACACCTGCGTCACCAACACATCGTCGCCCATACAGTCTGGAAGATCTTCTATATGTAATAGGACGCCCTTCTTTTTCAGTTGAAATTCCATGGAGGACACAATACCCATCATCAAATTATTCACGTCCAATCGTTCCCATTGAATATCCATTTGACCAAGTCGAATAAATCGAAGAATCCCGGATGTCACCGTATTCACACTATCCGCCCCCGCTCGAATAAACCGCACTGCCTCAGGAATATCTTGAGTAATCAAGGGGTCCACATGTTCCCGCACCGCATCGGTCATGGCTTCTTCTTCAAACAAGGCTTTTAGCCGATCACAGGCCATGGTGAGCTCCTGACAGAAGCCTTGAATCGTCACAATAGGGGCACGAAGGTCATGGGATATCACATGCATCAGGGTTTCCATATCATCGGGCAGAACCCCTTGCGTTTCACCGGCTTGAGAGAGAAGCGGCTTATCTGGTCGACTCGGTGTATCCATATATGGTCGTTCCTTTCTAGCCCTTATTCCACGCCTCCTCCTGGAGGTCTGAGGGGGAACTGCCGCCAAGAGGCGGAGTAGTCCCCGTTGAACATCCCAATCATCTCAGCGACTGCGCCAAAAAATCTCACTAATAAGGGTATGAGCAGAACCCACCGCCCCTTCAGCCTAGATTTTCAGTCCATGAGATGTTGAAACATCACGATTTCTTGTAAGAAATTGAATAATTCGAGGAGCGCCCACATTCAAAAGATGATGGGCACTTCCCCACAAAGAGGATGAAAACGGAATGAAGAAATGAAGAAGAACGACAATAAAGGAGAGGAAAAATAAATAGTGCACCAATATGAATAACTTCAATCATCGAATAGTACGACGGTCCTGCAGCGTTTTGAAACGGATTACTAACCGTACAGCCCACAGCTCCATTACGATATACAATATTATTATACAACATTGAGCGCCGAATTTGGTCCCAAGGCCTGAAGATATCTACCACCCTTGTTGTGAGCCAACGTTCAATTAAAAAGTCAACGGACCAGCAGACCCCCATACTGTACGAAAAATGGGACAAAAACCAGTGACAGAATAGCGGAGAGTTTGATCAAAATATTCAGCGACGGTCCTGAAGTATCTTTAAGAGGATCACCAACAGTATCACCGACAACCGCCGCTTTGTGAATGTCCGTACCTTTACCGCCAAGGTTTCCGGCTTCAATATATTTCTTGGCATTATCCCACGCACCACCACTATTGGAGGAGGAAATGGCCATAACCCCACCGGCGACAAGGGAACCCGCCAGGACACCGGCAAGCGCTTGAATGTCAAACAGGAAACCCACGAGCAGGGGCGTTCCCATAATCAGAATGCCAGGGGCAATCATTTCCTTCAACGCCGCTTGAGTTGAAATGGCCACACATCGATCAGAATCCGCCTCAGCTTTCCCTTCCATGAGACCGGGAATGGTTCGGAACTGACGTCGGACCTCTTCAATCATCTTATAGGCCGCCGTCCCCACAGACTTCATGGTCATCGCAGAAAAATACGACGGTAACATCGCACCGATAAACAAACCGGTAAAGACCAGGGGATCAAGCAAATTA
>QIDY01000266.1 GCA_003228495.1 Nitrospirota bacterium | reverse complement strand
ATGTTTCCACTGGCGTGTCTAATTGTTTTTTCTTATTGCAGACTTTGCAGGCTGGTACGATATTCCCCCTTGTGCTTTTTCCTCCTCGTGCTAGAGGCACGAGATGGTCCATGGTGAGATTGTCGTTTCCTACTGTCTGCAGACAGAAGTGGCACAGGCCTTTTTGAATTTGAGTTTTCCACCAGGATGACTTGCGAAGTTTTTTGGCACGATCACGTTCAGTTTTGATGTGCCGCTGAACGGTGTCATCGTCTCCTAAATCGTAAAATCTCTCTGTGGTCATCATTAATGTGAGGTATTTCGGATATCACACTTGACTTGTTTTTATAACTGCCCTGGTATGTAGAAAAATTGAAGGTTGCAGGAGCAATGAGGCATTCTACCTCCCCGCACCCCTCCTTCACAAAGGAGGGGGTTTCTGTCATGCCTAATCCAAATTTATTGAACCATTAATCGAGGGCGAGGGTGAGGCATTTCGCGGAGCCACCGGCTTTGAGAAATTCGTCCAATTCAACCGGATGTGTGTGATAACCTTTTTGGAGTAACAGACCCATCGTTTCCGGGCACTCTGTGGGGAGAACCACATGGCGGCCTATGCAGACTGCATTACAGGCAAAGCGCAACGCTTCTTGAATGGGAACGACAAGGCGCCGTGAGGGGTCAAAACGAGACTTGATCACACGTTGGGCATACTCATCGAAAGCCTGCGGGAAATACAGAAGCTCTCCTCCACTTAATGGGCAAAAGCAGGTGTCGAGATGGTAAAACCGCTGGTCGATTAATTCTAACGGAAGAATCTCTTTGCGAAAAACTTCTGTTAATCGATCATAGGCACCGAAGTCACTGCGCTGTCGGTAACCAGCGAACCAGACATCCTCAAATGCTAAGAGGTCCCCTGCTCCCTCGAAATAATATGTGGAGTCGAGGTCTATGACTTCATAGCCTTGATTCGTGAACCAGTCGATGAAATAGCGTTCCTCTTGTTGTCGTTCGGGGTGGCGAAAACGGCTAGGGACCGCTTTTCCATTAAAGATTACTCCGGCATTGGCCGTGAAGACCAAATCGGGTAATCCTTTGACCGGGTCCATGAGTTCGATCTTCGCCCCCGCTTTTTGTTTCAACGTTATTTTAAGATTGTGCCACTGCTCCTGGGAACGATGAGATTCGGTCTCATTGGACATTCGCATCCAGGGATTAATTTCATATTCAATCCCAAAATAATCCGGTGGACACATCAAGAGTCGACTCATGGGATGAGTCCTATCCTTTCCAGCCTAATTCACGAGCCAACTCTCGTAGGAAAGATGAAGAATCCATAACGAGGCCAACCGCTTGAAAACTGCCGCGATCGCTGAGTTTGGTGGGGACAGCTGGATTGATGTCCACGCACACGGTGGGAACGGTGGCAGGAAGTAAATTGCCTGTGGCCACCGCATGGAGAGTCGACGCCACGAGCAAGGCCAAATCTACACCAGGCAGGGCTACACGCATGGCCTCTTGTGCTTGAATGGAATCGGTGATGACGCCGGGTAAGGGACCGTCATCCCGAATCGTACCCGCTAAGACCATATGGACCTGCTGACGCACACAAGCCGCCATAATACCTTCGGCGATGATGCCTTGCTCAACCGCCCCGGATATACTTCCTACAGCTCGGATTCGATTAATGGTTCGCAGATGATGTTCATGGCCATGGGGAACGGATCGGCCTACCCCCAGATTGTAGCCCAGGGAGGTGCCATACAAACTGGCTTCCATATCATGAGCTGCCAGCGCGTTCCCACAAAACAGGACATGAATAAAGCCTTCCTCAATGATCCAGGCCAAGGCCTCGCGACCTCCGGCATGGACAATAGCCGGCCCTCCGGCAAACAATGCTTTGCTGGAGGCATCGTCCCCTTCCCGGCGTTGTTTAATGACTCTCATCCGATTGGCCACATCCAGAATAATATGGCGATAGGGGCGTTCGGACGACACGTGGGCTTCCATAAAGCCAAACACATCTCTTTCGGCCGGGCGTTCCAGGGGGAAGACTCGAATGCCATCTCGCCCAACAATGACCAGATCACCCTGTTTCACCGAGCCCATAGGGATCATCTTGGCGGATCGCGGAGAAGGCGTCACGACAATGGCTAGATCCATTTCGGTTTGCTGAACATCAAGCCAGGTTCCCTGAAATCGGATTTGCGTAGGGAGATGAGACGTGGCATAAAAGTTCTCGGGTAAAATCCCATTTTCCGGGGCAGGGGCTAGGATGCAGTCCTGCTCCTGTTCAACAATGGCTCCATGCGGCTGTATGGCTTTCAAGATTTCCTGCAAGAGTTGCGTGGTTGGCGCTTCAATGCAGATATTCGCTTGGGAAAGATCCTCTCGATGTGTCCCCACCTTCACCTTGCTGAGCGTAAAGGTTCCTCCCAACATGACAATGGTGTCCAAAACTTTCGCCAAAATTAGCGAGTCAATGATATGCCCTTGGAGCGTGACGGTTTGAGAAACCATAAATATATTGTACCATTCGTTTCTGGTTAGGACCTGTGACAAAATAACTTGGACAAAATCGCGCCAAGACTTGGGTCGGATTTGGACGGGTTGATTCGAAAGCCATGAT
>QIDY01000355.1 GCA_003228495.1 Nitrospirota bacterium | reverse complement strand
AGAGAAGATGTATCGTCTTACCCCTGACGCCTAACGCTTCACGCCTTACAAGTTTGAATGTTGAACATGAACCAATACACGATGAGAAAGTAAACCGAATCAAGAGAGGAAAGATCATGGGCAAGACTGTCTTGGTGGTTGATGATTCCGTTTCTATGCGGCAAATGGTGAGTTTTACCCTCACTGGTGCTGGCTACGAAGTAGTAGAAGCTGGTGATGGACAAGAAGCCGTCGATAAGTTAAATGGCGGAGCCAAGCCCAATCTGGTTATTACCGATCTCAACATGCCTAACATGGATGGCATTTCACTCATTAAGGTTATCCGGGGAATGGCACCACATAAATTGACTCCGATATTGATGCTAACCACGGAGTCTTCAGGCGAGAAAAAGAAAGAAGGTCAAGGGGCCGGAGCGACCGGGTGGATAGTGAAACCATTTAATCCAGAGCAAATGCTCGCCACGATCAAGAAGGTGCTTCCCGGCTAAAAAAGTGAGAAGGGAGAAGTAAGAAGGGAGAAGTGAGAAAAAAAAGAACCAAAAAAAGAAATGTGAAATTTTGAGTAATTACATATTTTCCTATCTTCTCACTTCTTACTATCATCTGTGGAAAAGCTTCATAAGAAATTAAAAGTATGGCAAAGGGCGATGGATTTAGTGTTGAACGTGTATCAAGCCACAAAAAGTTTTCCGACAGCAGAGTCTTACGGGTTAACCAGTCAAATTCGAAGGGCCGTGGTGAGTATTCCGAGTAACATTGCTGAGGGAGCCAGTCGTCGGAGCAAAAAGGAATTCACTCAGTTTTTGTATGTGGCCAAAGGCTCATTAAGTGAGTTGGACACACAACTAGAATTAGCTAAACGGCTGGGCTATTTCTCTGTCATGAAATGGGAAATCATTGATGAAAATATGGTTGAAATTGATAAGATGATCAGTGGACTGATTCGTCATCAGAAAGGAAAATAAAAGTGATCGTTCTATCAATCCTTAATCCTCCCACTTCCCCGTTTTCCCTTCTCACTTCTAACTTCTCCCTTTTCCCTTCTCACGAGGCAACCCATGGCTGTTGATCTTTCGCGATTTCAGGAGTCGTTTTTTGCCGAATCTGCGGAGCATGTAGAAACCATCGAGTCGGGCTTGCTGAAGTTGGAGCAACGCCCCAAGGATTTGGAACTGCTAAATCGAATTTTCCGGGCCGGGCATTCGATTAAGGGCAATGCGGGAATGTTTAATTTTACGGCTATTGGAGGGTTGACCCATAAAATGGAGAATGTCCTAGACCTTCTTCGGAACGAAAAAATGCCGGTGACTCCTCATGTCATCGATGTTTTGTTGCGAGCGTTGGATGGCTTGAAAAGTCTATTGGAGGCTGTCCAGGGAGGGAGCGAAGCGGATGAATCCATGATTCGAGGACTTGAGCAAGAACTACTGACTTGTCAAGAAGGAGACAACGGGAACGGAGTATCTACCACTGAGTCTAAACCACCTGCAACGTCTGCAACTTCAGAAAAAATATGGCGCTTAGTAAAAATTGATTGGGTGCCTTTGTCGGAACTCTTTCAGCGCGGATTGGATCCTGTACAAATTTTTAAGGAGTTGCATGAGTTGGGCATGGTCAAAGTCTTACAGGTTCGGGCCGATCAGATCCCGCAATTAGAGGGCATGGATCCAGAACGATGTTACCTGAGTTGGGCAATAGAATTTGAAACAGATGTTCCCATAAGCACAGTGGAAGCCGTATTTGATTTTGTGCGAGATGGAAGCGAATTGGTCATTACCGATTGTGCACCAAAGCGGGCCAAACCCTATAAACGGGTGGGGGATATTTTGGTTGAAGAAGGGGTGGTCACACCTGAACAAATTTCTGATGGTTTAGCCAAGCAAAAGCCGTTGGGAGAAATTCTCGTTGAAGACAAAAAAGTGACAACACAGCAAGTTGATAAAGCCCTTCAAAAGCCAAAGCAGCTCAAAAAATGGGAAACGGCCTCGATTCGTGTCGATACGGAAAACTCATCAATTTAGTCGGGGAGTTGGTCATTACGCAGTCTATGATCACGGACCTCGGTGCAAAATTCACCATCGACCAACTCCCCGTTCTTCAAGAGCGGATAAGCCAATTGGAGCGCAATACCCGAGAAATGCAAGAGCGAGTCATGTCGATTCGGATGATGCCCATTGAGTCGGCATTTCATCGTTTTCCGCGATTGGTGCGTGATTTGGCGGGCAAAAGCGGAAAACAGATTCAGCTGGTGATGTCTGGTGAGGAAACGGAACTGGATAAAACCTTGATTGAAGGCATTGGCGATCCGCTGACCCATTTGGTTCGGAATTCGGCTGATCATGGGTTGGAAGGGCCGGAGGAACGCATGGCCAACGGCAAGTCTGAGCGCGGAACCATTCGTCTCCATGCCTATCATGATGGTGGCAATATTTGTATTGCAGCAGAGGACGATGGCCGAGGTCTTAATCGTGAAAAAATCGTGAGCAAAGCTATCGAACGGGGGATAATTGCCGATGGAGCCACGATGAGTGACGAAGACATCTATCAGTTAATCTTTCGTGCCGGTTATTCGACTGCAGATCAGGTCACCGATGTGTCAGGCCGGGGTGTGGGCATGG
>QIDY01000182.1 GCA_003228495.1 Nitrospirota bacterium | reverse complement strand
CGGTAAAAAATCATATCAACGCTTTGTACAATCCTTACGCACAAAAAGCGAAGCGTCTTACCATCAAGCAGGTCAGGGACTCCCCCATGGTCGCCACTCCTCTGACCATGGAAGATATCTGTGCCATGTCGGATGGCGCAGCAGTCTGCATCTTGGCCAATGAGTCCATCGCCGAAAGAGTCTGTGACCGACCGGTAAAAGTGACGGGGGTAGGTTCGGGATCGGACGCAATGCGCATGGCTGACCGGCCACATGGAAAAGTGCCGCTTCTCCCGCACGAACAACAATCCGATTACGATCAACTCCAATATCCCGGAGTGCACTCCTTCCGAGCAGGCCGAATGGCCGCCAAGCTGGCTTACGAAATGGCGGGAATCCATAATCCCCTTGAACAATTAAGCTTTGTCGAACTCCACGATGCCTATACATCCGCAGAAATTCAAACCTATGAAGATCTCGGCCTCTGCAAATATGGCGAAGGGGGAACATTTGTCGAACAAGGCACACCATTCATGCCAGAGATAGATTACGGATTGCCATTGCCCCAACAAGGACGGCTCCCTGTGAATCCATCAGGAGGTCTTTTGGCCTGCGGCCACCCTGTCGGCGCGACGGGTTTAATGCAAGCCGTTCTGGCTTTTTGGCAACTTCAAGGAACCATTGAGCAGCATTTAGACAGTCCGATGTTGCAAGTGAAAAATCCTCGCCGCGGACTCATCCATAGTCATGCGGGAACAGGGACCTACGTGACCGTATCAATTTTGGAGGCGCCATAAGAACACCATGGAAAACATTAAAGAATCACAAGTCAACAAAGGTGTGAATCTCTTGGATATCGATCCCTTAATCATCCAAGATCACTATGAGATCGACTACCGCCACAGTTATGCCCAAGATTCTCCTTTTTTTGTTGGGTTGAGTAAAGGAGACCTTCTGGGGTCACGATGCACGAGCTGTGACTATATGTACGCGACGCCTCGATCACATTGCATGGAATGCGGTGCAGCCACTACATGGGAAAAACTTCCCCTCACGGGACGCATTCATACGTTTACCGTCTGTCATTACGGTGGGGAAAGTTTCCTCAAAGAAACTCCGTTTATATTGGTCCTGGTGGAATTTAACAATGTGAATTCCCTCTTCCTATCTCGATTGAAAAATATTTCACCCGACGCTGTTCACATTGGGCTACCGATTCGTCCGCGATTCACCAAAACTCCAACGTTTAGGGTGACCGATGTCTGGTTTGAACCAATGGCAAATAAATAGAATTTCAACGATCGCTTCCGTCATAGAGGAAGTGAAAACTGGTAAGGTGAGAGGCATTGCCCGTGCCATTACCCTGTTGGAATTAGACGGACCTGACAGCCAAACAGTCTTAGACAATCTTGAGCCTATCTCTCGTCAAGCAAGCGTCATCGGCATAACCGGGTATCCTGGCGCAGGCAAAAGTACCCTCATTGATCAACTAATTTCCGTCTATCGTTCGCAAAGCAAAAAGATTGGTATCTTGGCCGTTGATACCAGCAGCCCTTTCACCGGAGGCGCAATTCTTGGAGACCGTATCCGGATGCAGAACCATTCGCTAGATGATCGGGTCTATATCCGGAGCATGGCAACGAGAGGTCACCGGGGTGGATTGGCCAAAGCCACCAGAGGCGCTATCCGTGTGCTTGAAGCAGCAGGGTTTGATGTGATCTTGATTGAGACGATCGGGGTCGGGCAAGAAGAAGGAGAGATTGCTCAGTTAGCCCAGACGGTTGTGCTCGTGGTCGTTCCAGGTCTTGGAGATGACGTGCAGGCCATGAAGGCAGGAATCTTGGAGATCGCCCATATTGTGGTCGTCAACAAGGCAGATCATCAGGGCACGACTGCCACCATTCAGGCTTTGCAGGAATGGGTACCAAAGGTCTTGTCTACTGTCGCTACCACAGGAGAAGGCCTTCAGTCTGTTGTGGAGGCCATTGCAACTCACCAGGATGTAGTGAGAAGTAAGAAGTGAGAAGCAAGAGAGAAGAAAATTCTGTCGTTCATCTGAGCCTTTTCCACTCTTTCTCCTCTTCCTACTTCTCACTCCTTACTTTTCGCTAAAACGAACGTGGAAACCCCGCCCTCTGGTCGGGGTTTTTCACTTGCCCAAAGAACGCCGTCCTTAAAAATGTTTCTCTTCTGCTGAATTTTCACCAGAACCTTTCTCGCTTAGAATCAATATCATCCCGTCATTATTGGATGAATTCTTTCAATCCTTGTAAGATTAACAAGGTCTCCTCTTTTTAAAAACACCAGATCACATTCCGTTATTCAGAAAAAGGTTCGATTTTCCATAATCTATCAAAAGTTTTGCCCATGCCTTGGCTTTACTTTGCACTCCTAGCGGCTATCAGCGAATCATTAAAGAACCTGTTTAGCAAACATGGTTTACATACGGTCTCACCTCAGTTAGCCGCTCTCGCCGCTTCCGCCACACCCATTCCTCTCTTACTCGGCATTCTGCTATTCACTGATTCGATTCCTGCACTGGGGCCTCAGTACGTTTCCGCTCTCCTGTTAGGCGGAACGTTGAACGTACTGGCCTTGTTTCAATTCATGCGCGCCCTGCAAGCCTCCGACATATCGCTGGCGATCCCCTTTATCTCCTTCACACC
>QIDY01000176.1 GCA_003228495.1 Nitrospirota bacterium | reverse complement strand
GCCTGGCCTTCTTTCATTGCATACATGTTCACTGCGGGAAGTGACCACAGGTACGTCTGAACTGCACGCTGGAAGAACAGCTCTTCATCCAGTGTTCGAGAAGCTTCATCCGTCGGATAGTTATTTTTGAATGAGGTGCTTGCCAGTGCCTGGTAGCGATCGGTCTGTCCCATGGCCGTGATCGGCAACAATGCGACAACAGTGATCATTGCGATGATGGCGAAAATGGAGGTAGTTTTCATGTTAAATCTCCTTAGGAATTTCATGAATGCGTAAAAACGTAGTCCCCATTTCTCAAGCACTGTCTGGTCAGGCTTAAGTGGACTTGATGATGGCCTGTGCGTTCTTACTCCGTCATCCCCGCAAGTTTTTAGCGGGGATCCATCTTTCTTTGTCATCCTGGATGTCTTTTGCCCGCAATAAGCCAACGACGATCTTTACCGTGAGGGGAGTTGGTACGTGATCTCCGGCCACACGGCTTCTCCGGCAGCGGCCCTTTTGACCATCCCCGGTTCCCCGGTTTGTTGAAAGGCCAGCACATCCGTTTTGACAAAAAACTCATTGATGCCCCAAATGCCTTTGAATTTGCCGGTTCCCCCTGTGAATGTAAAGGCGCCTTTGCAATGGGCCGGAGTTCCAGAACACGTCCATTTGGCATACACTTTATTGTCGTCTTTATCCGTGAGAATACATCGGCCATGTCCGGATTGGACCAGCGTTTCTAAATTGATTTCCATCGTGGCTGGGCACACCATCGTGGCAGCATTTAAGGCTTCCTTGTCATTGCCGACAACCATGACCCCAACATATCCCCCAACAAAATAGGCCTGTTGGTCTCCTACTTGAAAGAGCATGCCTTCACCCTCAAAGACCGCAACGCCTTTGAGAGCGACAGACTCTTGTGCTTGGGCAGATTGTCCAAAACTACCACAGATAGCCAGGGTGAACATGACGACGACAGATAGCAATCGATAAGAAACATGAGAAAGCATGTGAAGACTCCTTCTTTTTAGTCGGGGGATTGGTGTTCTTATTTTGGAAAGAGAAATTGCAATTGAAATCGTAGATTGTAAAAGGCTTGAGTCTGAGCGTTGAGGGGCATCCCGCCAATTTTAAAGACTTTCCCCACCCCGCCGCCAACCGGCACCACCCATTTATTCCCGCTGGCGGCCTCCCAATTGGCCGTGATGATAGGGGAGGAGGTGAGATAGAAGCCGCCTTTGAAATTATAGTTGACGAAGTATTGTAAAAGGAACGCACTCACCTTATCTCGATCATCGTTGCCTGCGTAGGACCACACTTGTTGTGCAAGAGTTCCAAGGACCCAAGGGCCCTGTATGGTGAGGACGAGCCCTGCGGGCCCGGCACTCCATTTTCTCGTCCCCAGCACTTCATCGGTAGCGGTCGGAAATTGGAGGATGGGCCCCAGCCCCCAGATCACTTGGCCCGGTTCGGCAGGAGAAAAAAACAACGAGAGATTGATGTCGCCCAGGCCACTGGTACTCCCGGTCGTTTTGGCAAGGTCAGGTTGGCGGAGGATTGGGATAATCGTGCGTGTGATGAGACTGATGTCGTCCGTTATTTCCATTGGATAAACCGGTTGGACGTTTAAGATGTTCTGCGCACGATTGTGCGGACCCAGCCCGAAATTCAGATTATTTTGAAAGGGAACACTGATGAGATCGGAGACAGGGTTTTGCGTCTGCTTGGCCAAGCCTTCGTTGGTTTCTGCGGTGCAGATGTCGGCACTCCACAACACAGTGAGCATGATCATAAACAGCAGTGGAAGTAGATTCTTTTTCATGTAGACCTCAAATAAAGGTATGGGGCTTGTGAGCTTGAGCGGATGATTGTACCTGAGTAAGACAAAGTCTAATTTTTTACAGAAATGAGAATTATTCTAATTCCCGGGCCATTCGGCCAAAGGAACAGGAAAGCGCGATCTGCTGATAGGGTTGGGGCGCTACGCAAACGATGACCTTTACTTTGAGGGTAATTGATACGTGATTTCCGGCCATACGGCTTCTCCGGCACTGGCCTTTTTGACCATCCCCGGCTCCCCTGTATTTTGGAAGGCCAGCACATCCGTTTTGACAAAAAATTCATTGATGCCCGAAATGCCTTCGAATCTGCCGGTTCCCCCCGTGAAAGTAAAGGCGCCTTTGCAATGGGCAGGAGTTCCATAACACGTCCATTTGGCAAACACCTTATTATCGTCCTTATCTGTGAGAATGCATCGGCCATGTCCGGATTGGTCCCCAGTGGCTAAATTGGTTTCAATCGTGGCCGGGCAAATCATCGTGGCAGCATTTAAGGCTTCCTTGTCGTTGCCGACAACCATGACCCCAACGTATCCTCCAACGAAATAGACCTGCTGGTCTTCTACTTGAAAGAGCATGCCTTCACCCTCAAAGACCGCGACGCCTTTGAGAGCGTCAGACTCTTGTGCTTGGACAAATTGTCCAAAGCCACTCCAGATAGCCAGGGTGAACATGATGGCGATAGATAATAATCGATAGGAAACATGATAAGGCATGTGAATACTCCTTCGTTTTGGTAACCGAATTGATGTTCTTTTCTCTTCCCCCTCAATCGTATGGGTTGGATGCCACAGAGGAGTCCCTTTGAAAGTGGGAACGGAAATAACATCTATACGGGGGGGGGAGGACTTTCCAGTAGAATCATAGGGAGGTCAAGATAGCTAATTCTTGTAAAATATGCAATATTTCAGGACCGAAAGCTATTAAACAAATCGCCATTTAAAAAGGAGCAAGCACGTGAACAGACCAACTGGAGTCATTCTTATCGCCTTTGCCGCCAAAACAGTCAAGGTACATTGCGGCTCACTCACAAATTGTTGCAGCGACGGCACTGTGCTCCGGAGTGGGATGGCCACCTATGGCATTGGTGCGAAGGAAAGGTATTGATCATGAGAGATAACGAGACAGGGCATAACCTTGGCAGGCATGCTATGCCATGCGTTCCGTGGCAACACATCCACCAGGTGGTTGTTCGACAAGGGCGGACGGTACTCTTAGGGGTCCTCTGCTTTCTTCTGAGCAACGTCGGGCTTTCCTGGGCCGGTCAATTAGGCCATTATGGCCCCGGTCTTCCCAATATTCGTGACCTCCTGGTTCCGGATCCCGGCTTTTATTTTTTGCAGTACTTTGCATGGTATAACACCGATACCTTCCGAAACAGAAACGGAGATAAGGTGTCTTCAATCAATGCTGGACCCATCAAGCTGGATGTGGAGGCCGACCTGGATGTGTTTGTCGTTGCCCCCGCATTCGTTTGGGTGAGTCCATGGGAAATTTTAGGGGCGCAGTACGGGGCGCAAATCATTCCCACATTTGGGAATACGTCTATTCAGGCTGGTTTGCGCACAGAGACAGGTTTTGGGGCAGATGTGGATGAGTCCCAATTTGGCGTTGGCGATTTGTACGTCAAACCCTTATGGTTAGGCTGGAATGGCGCGCATTATTCCATCAATGCCGGCTACGGCTTTTACGCGCCGGTGGGAAAATACGATGATGGGGATGCGGACAACATTGGGTTGGGGTTCTGGACACATGAATTCCAATTGGCGACCGCGTGGTATCCCTGGGAGCATCAGGGAACTGCGGTGACGCTAGCGGGGACGTATGAGATCAGTTCTGAAATTGACGGTGCCGATATCACTCCTGGCGATCGTTTTTCTCTGAATTGGGGAATCAGCCAGTACC
>QIDY01000078.1 GCA_003228495.1 Nitrospirota bacterium | reverse complement strand
TCAAGGTGGCCACTAAATCTTGTGGTACGCCATTGACCTTCACTGCAATCACATCCCCTGAGCCCAAAGCACCAAGCTGGGCTAAGGCGTCTTTCGCGGACGTACCCGTAGGAAAGGCCTGAGGCTCGTTTCCTGAAACAGTTACTTGAATCATGCCCATTACTTCGTCAAAACCCTATCGTTTTTAGGCCATAACTAAAAATGTTCATCTTTTTCTCGACACAAGAAAAGGCACCTCTCCCTCCACGAGGAAGCAGGATGCCTTTAAAATGTTCTGAGAAATGGTAGGCGCGGGCGGTATTGAACCGCCGACCTCTACCGTGTCAAGGTAGCGCTCTCCCCCTGAGCTACGCGCCTATAATGTACTCGACTTATGCTAGTCTGCCAAGGAAGCCATGTCAAGAAATAGCTGATAAATAAAGGGGAAGAGGAATCTCAAGTGGCTGGATCCGGAGTCGACCGCTTACGTTTTCCCGGCGCGGTTTGTTTGGCTTGACTCACTGAAATGTCAAATTCGGAAATTTTTTTCCGCAACGTATTGCGATTCAATCCCAACAAGCGGGCCGCTTTAATCTGGTTGCCATGCGTTTCGCGCAAGGCGAGTTCAATCAGTGGCCGCTCAACCGCACGCATCAAGGTAGGATACAAATTTTTGCCTGATCCCACATTCATGGCACGGACAAAATCCCCGATTTTCTTCTCCACATAACTGGCCAAATTAACGTCTTTCGGGTCAACCGTCGGCCCATCGTCTTCTTGCGCGCCCATAATCTGTGGAATCTGGTTCAACGTGCGCCATGCAGTCAAGGGTCCGGCATACACGAAGGTTTTCGATAAATTCAATTGTCCATTCAGCTCCGAGAGATTCGGCAGAACTTCGGGACTTGGCTCATCCAAAATCACGCCCGTGAAATCCTCGGACTCCATGGCGATTTCCAATGAGGAACAATCATCGACGACCTTAACCGTATGTTGAAGATCGCGGCGTGTAACCCTGGATTTTAATTCAGGGTCTTTAGTCAAAAGGGCAAATCGGAATTGAAGTGCGTGAGGTGGCATGATCCCTTAGTAAAGTGACAAAGAACAGCGATTATGTCGGAACGCCTGTATTCTTTCAATTGAGAAAATTGCTTAGGTTGAGCTTCGCACTATTCAAGACCCAGCATCGGACAAAGCACGCGCAGCAGACACCAAATCACGATGCCTCCCACCACATCCAAAATGAGGCCAGCTTGAATCATCTTGAGAATGGGGACTCGTCCTGTGCCGTACACAATGGCATTAGGGGGGGTGGACACAGGAAGCACAAATGCCAGGCTAGCAGCCATGCATGCAGCCAGAACAGGAGGAATCGGGGAAAAGTTCGCTGAATGAGAAATGGCAATGAGCACGGGCACGAGCATACTCGTGGCTGCCGTATTTGAGGCCAATTCCGTCAACACGAGAGCCGTCAGAATCGCAATACCCATTAAACTCCAGACCGATTGAATTCCAAATAGGCTGACCATGCCCTGTCCAATGGCATGGGCTAATTCCGTTTTGACCATGAGTTCGCCAAAAGCAATGCCGCCTCCAAATAACAAAATCGTGCCCCAATGGATATTGGCCGCTTGTTTCCACGTGAGCGTGAACGTGCCTTGGCGAAAATCCAGTGGTAAAAGAAATAGGAGCCCTGAGGCAAAAATGGGAACCAGTTCTTTCGGAAGATGGAGACGTACCCATTGGACGAGAGCGTCGTTCGGTCCTAACCAAATGGATAACAAGGCCGGCAATACCCATAACAATACCGCCAAGAGAAACACGCCAAAGGTGTAGCATTCTCCCCGCGTCCAGGGCACAGGGGGGGCCGTCGTCACAATAAATGGGGAATGAGTCGTTGAGGCCAGGGAAGTCGGCGCGTGCAACCAATATAACACGGAAAACATCACCAGAAGCATGATGCCAGCCACCGGCAAGCCCATCAACATCCACTGATCAAACGAAATGTTGATATTCGCTTGCTCGGCAAGTAGGCCAACACCGAGTAAATTGGGTGGCGTGCCAATCAACGTCGCCACGCCGCCAATGCCCGCCCCGTAAGCCAGACAGAGCAAAAAACCCGTTTCAAACGTGCCCATGTCTTTTTGGCTCTGTCTCAGGGCATTCAACACACCCAGCGCGATAGGCAGCATGACCGCTGTGGCTGCCGTATTACTAATCCACATCGACATGCCCGCCACCGCCAAACTCAACGCCATCATAATCCGAATAGGGTTGCTCCCTACCCATTTCCGGGAAAGGAGCCAATTGCCGAATCGACGATCCAACCCATGCACGGTCAAGGCTTCAGCAATGAAAAAGCTCCCGATAAACAAAAAGATAATGGGATGCGAAAAAGCCGAAAAAACCGATTTCATTGTGCCCAATCCGGCTAACACACAGAGCCCACACCCCAATAAGGCCGTAACAGGCAAGGGGATGGGTTCGGTAATCCACATCACCACAACCCACGTCAAAATTGCCGCCAAGGTTCGAGCTGCATCGGACAGCGTGTCGGGAAGAAACACAAACATCAGAGCCGCCAGCAGCGGTGCGACAAACAAACCCAAAAGATGCGGGGAATTCTGTGCTGAGGGTTGATGGGGAGAGGAGTTCATACAACGAATGATATGGAAAGCGTATCGATCAGCATAACTAAGCTGGCTATCCCTAGGACATATCGAATGTAGCAAATATCATACAAAAAAAGTTGAAATATTTCAGGAATACTTTAGAGGGCAGTCTCGATTTAACGCCAAATCTTCATGGAAATCGCATCGTCAACTATTTAAATCGAGTCTGACCCCTAAAATTATCAGAGCTACCCTACGACCGAAAAACCACTGGCTTTAGCAGCTAGGGCCAAGGCC
>QIDY01000231.1 GCA_003228495.1 Nitrospirota bacterium | reverse complement strand
ACCGAGAAGATTTTCCACTGGGCTTACCCCAGTTTTCTTCAAACCAGTCCTGGCTTTTCCCTTCAAACTTGGCCGGATCCAGCGAGGCATCTAAATATGGATTGCCCCCACACCCGGCGAACGACAACCCCAGTACACCTACCAACACATATCGTAGAATCACAGGCACCTCCTTCTCACAGAATCAATCCCAATGACGCTCCAGGCATCTTATAAAAATTCTAGCCCTCGTTTCTCGATCAGTCAAACGAAGAGATCCATCCATCCTCTAAGATACAATACCCATTTGTCCAAGACCTTTGCGTTGATTACAATGAGCATAGTTTTTACTTAACGAGAATCTACTTACACAAAAGGAGATCGTCATGAAGCTTTATTTGGATACAGGCAATGTGGACGAAATTCGAGAAGCTGTGAGCTATGGGCTGGTGGATGGCATTACGACGAATCCATCTCTAGTCTCAAAAGAAGGACGAGACTTCAAAGACCTGCTTTTGGAAATTTGCAGCCTGGTGGATGGTCCCATCAGCGCCGAGGTCGTAAGTGTCGAAGCGGAAGCCATGGTCCAGGAAGGGCGTGAACTGGCGAAGATTCATCAGAATATCATTGTAAAATGTCCGCTCATTCCTGAAGGGCTCAAGGCCACGAAGCAATTGGCCAGCGAAGGCATCCGCGTCAACGTGACCCTCTGCTTCTCCCCCACTCAGGCACTCTTGGCTGCCAAAGCCGGTGCATGGTGCGTCTCGCCTTTTATCGGTCGTTTGGATGATGTCAGTTCGGACGGAATGGAGCTTATCGACCAGATCCTGACCATCTATGAAAATTATGATTATCCCACCCAAGTCCTGGTCGCCAGTGTGCGTCATCCACAGCATGTAGTTGAAGCCGCTCTACTGGGCGGACATATTTGCACCATGCCTTATAGCGTCTTTCAACAACTGGTGAAACACCCGTTAACCGATATCGGGTTAAAAAAATTCTTAGCTGATTGGGAAGCCCGAAAATCCTCCACGAAATGACCAGCTGATATTCTCGACTACGCCTGACTAAGGATCCGTCAGGACCTAACGTTGCTCAATAATTTTCTTGGCGCGTCGAAAGACTGAATGAAACATGGGGCGAGTCAGCGTTCCGGTAAACGTGTTTTGCTGACTCGGATGGTAAGATCCCAGAAGGATAACTTGCCTGGGCAGAACATATTCAGCCCCATGTGAAAATTTCGGACGAGGAGAAGGGATGTCCTGTCCCATTGAATGACAGGTTCGTAAGTATTCATCAAACGCGATTTTGCCTAACACGACGACGACCCGTACCTGTCGCAACAGATGCAATTCTTCCTGCACATACTGACGGCAGGTCTCGAATTCTTCTTTCGTCGGTTTATTGGCAGGTGGCGCGCAACGTACGGCAGCCGCCACATAACAGTTCTTCAGCTTGAGACCGTCATTCCGATGAACGGATTCTGGCTGATTGGCAAAGCCAAAGGTATGTAAGGCTTCATACAACCAATCGCCACTCCGGTCGCCGGTAAACACGCGTCCCGTGCGATTGCCTCCATGCGCAGCCGGCGCCAAGCCTAGCACATACAATTTGGCTTGGGGATCGCCAAACCCTGGGATGGGACGGCCCCAATAGTCCCAATCCCTGAATCGTTTGACTTTTTCCTCGGCAACTTCCTGACGATAGGTCGTTAATCGCGGACAGCGCGTGCAATCCGAAATGGTGTGTTGTAATAGGGTAAGTGTGCGCATCAGAGGCAATGGTACCATAGGACCAGCTTTTTCGGCACAATTAAAGAAGAGAGGAAAAGCCTTTATGCCTCAATCAAAAATCGCCATTCATACAACCCGGCCAAAGATCAACAGAATTTTGAAGGCTCTCATACAGCATGGTCTTGATGCGGCTAACCCCGGCAAAGCGATGGAACAGTCGATCTTTCGGATTGTCAATCAACTTTGTGTCAATACGACTAAATATAATCTCTCAACGTATCAGCGAGTCGTGTGTGTTGGAGCGGGAAAAGCCTCGGCACACATGGCGCGCACATTCGAACAAATACTAGGCCAATTTTTGGAAGGCGGATTAGTGATCGTCAAAGATGGGTATGGGACACTCACGAAAAAAGTTCGCATTGTCGAAGCCAGCCACCCTTTGCCCGATGGTCGTGGCGTCCGCGCAACGAAAAAGATTCTCAAAATCGTTGGATCATTAACCAAACAGGACCTGCTGATCGTCTTACTTTCAGGAGGCGCCTCCAGTCTTCTCTGCACTCCAGCACCTGACCTCACGCTAACGGATAAACGAAAGACGACCAATTGGCTCTTACAATCCGGCGCATCCATCCACGAACTGAACACCGTTCGAAAGCATCTATCTGCTATCAAAGGAGGCCAGTTGGCCAAGGCTACGAAAGCCCAAATCCTTACCGTCATCGTTTCTGATGTCATGGGAGATGACTTGGCCACGATCGGCTCCGGGCCAACCGTCCCCGATCCCACCACCTTCCAAGAAGCTAAAACGATTCTGAAGCACTATCAGGTTTGGGGGACCATTCCTGAACGAGTTCGGAAACATCTGGATCAAGGCATCCATGGGCATCTCCCCGAAACATGGAAAAGTCGAAGACGGCATTCTCCACGCAATCGGTCCATTATTCTGGCCAATAATCAAACGGCCATTGACGGTATAGCCAACGCAGCCAAACGATTGGGACTCCGCCCGTATATTCTTGATTCCCCATTTCAGGGTGAAGCCAAAGACCTTGGTTCAATACTTGGTGCAATGGCCAAAGATATTCGTGAATCAGGGAATCCGATTCGTCCACCAGCCTGCTTCATTGCAGGAGGCGAACCCACGGTCACCGTTACCGGAAAAGGAAAAGGCGGCAGAGCACAAGAGACCGTGTTAGCGGCGGCTCAAGAGATAGCTGGACTCCACAATGTGTTTG
>QIDY01000399.1 GCA_003228495.1 Nitrospirota bacterium | reverse complement strand
TTCTTGAATCCGGGTTTGGGAGGCGATCTGTTCTAAGGAGAGTCTCTTTTTCTCTCGTGCCTTTTTAAGATATTCTCCGAAGGGCTCCATACAGTTACCTGAACGTGGGATTGCCTTTAAGACCTACGACAACGCTTCAAAATGCGTGAGTTTTTTAAATGATTGATAGCGGGAATCAATTTCTTCTCTGGTCAACCGCTTCAAGCGATCAAGGCTAAATTCTTCGACATTAAACGAGGCCATGACGCTGCCAAAAATGATAGCCTGCCGCAGCCCGGTTTCGGAATAATTGCCTGAAGCTGAGAGATAACCCATGAATCCTCCGGCAAATGTGTCGCCTGCCCCTGTGGGGTCTTTCACGGTTTCCAGGGGGTATGCGGGTGCACCGAAAATTTCCTTCTCATGAAACATCAAGACTCCATATTCGCCTCGTTTGATGATCAATGTCTTAGGACCTCGAGATAAAATCCGTTTGGCCACTTGGACTAAATTCGCGTCGTCCCCTAACGCTCGCGCTTCCCCATCGTTGATGACAAGGACATCGATCGATTCCAGCACTTTCCATAGGGCATCGCGTTTGCCATCGATCCAAAAATTCATGGTATCACATGCGACGATAGTAGGCCGTGTCACTTTATTCAGCACATCGAGTTGCAATTCCGGGTCGATGTTCCCAAGAAACAAGGCAGATGGGGTGGTATAGCGATCCGGAATTTTCGGGCGAAATGTTTCCAAGACATTGAGATGCGTTTCCAAGGTTTGGGCTTCGTTCAGTTGATAAGAATATTCCCCCCGCCAGCGAAAAGTCTTCCCAGGCCGATGTTCTAAACCCTCTAGGTCAATCCCGCGACTTCGAAGAAACTCAAGATGCTCTTCTGGAAAGTCTTCACCCACCACGGCAATCAAATTGACGTCGGTGAAAAAACTGGCCGAGGTAGAAAAATAAGTGGCTGAGCCTCCTAAGACATTCGTTGCTTCACCAAATGGCGTGCGCACCGAATCAAATGCCACGGAACCCACGACTAACAAATTTCCCATGGTGATTACCTTTTCTTAGTGTGAAGAAGGGTCGATAATTGTCGTTTTAATAGGACTTGATAACGTGTTCGCAGAGTCGGACTGATCCGAGACAATGGCGTAATGACAGCATGTTCTAAGGCGGTTTGACAGGAACAAGGTCTGAGACCCTTTGCAAGTATTAACGCATGATGTAGCACGCGTTTCGCCATTTCAACGTTTTTGTGCATGATAGACAAAATAGCGCCGACCGAGACGGCAGCCTCCGTTTCATGCCAACAGTCATAATCGGTCACCAATGCTAAGGTTGCATAGCATAGTTCGGCTTCTCGTGCGAGCTTGGCTTCCGGGATATTGGTCATGCCAATGACATCGACACCCCATTTCCGGTAAAGCAAGGATTCGGCTCGAGTGGAAAATTGCGGGCCTTCAATGCAAAGATATGTTCCGGGGCGATGGACTTTGACTGAGGTTTTTTGGCTTGCTTCCCACAACAGTGAGGACAGGGTGGAGCAAATGGGATCGGCAAAGGCCACATGGGCCACAATGCCTTGGTCAAAAAAGGTATTGAGACGTTGGGTAGTTCGATCAATGAATTGATCGGGAAGAACGAAGTCACCAGGCCGTATCTTCTCTTTCATGCTCCCGACCGCACTTACCGAAAAGACACGGGAAACCCCCAGGGATTTTAACGCATGAATATTGGCGCGGTAATTAATGCCGGATGGGAGTGTTCGATGTCCTCGACCATGTCGTGCCAAAAATGCGATGTTCACCCCTTCAAACGATCCCAGTATGATGGAATCCGAAGGCTTGCCAAATGGAGTGGGGACATTAATTTCTTTGAGCCGTGTGAACCCTTCCATATGATAGAGGCCACTACCGCCGATAATAGCGATATCAGCTTGGGGTTTTCGAATTCTCTTTGTGCCTGTTGACACGGTGTCAACTCCTTATGGCGTATGGGATCCGATTCTTAAGAACATCTCAACTGGCTTACTCCTTCAGGATTGTTTTCGGTTCGATAGGGTGTCGTCCTGCCAGATGCCATCTGAGCTGTTGTGATTTGCGATGTTTTGAATGTGCGGAGAAAATCGTCAATAGTTTTCAAGATACATTTTGCGGTCTGTTCAGGGATATCTGATTCCGCCAGTGTGATCCAATGAATGCCGGGTTCTTTTCGGAACCATGTCATTTGTCGTTTTGCGAAGCGCCGGGTATCGCGTTTCAACAATCGTACGGCTTCGTCATACGAGTACTCCCCCGCCAGATATCCGGAAAATTGTCGATAGCCTAACCCCTTCATTGACCCTAAACTTCGCGAATAGCCTTGCTGCATAAGCCGTTGGGTTTCCTGCACCAGACCTTTTTCGATCTCCCATTCCACACGGGTTTCAATCCGGCGGAAAAGGGTTTGACGTTCCATGGTGAGGCCAATGAGTAAGAAAGGATAGGGGGATTCTTGAAATTGATGTTGTTGTTGTATTTTCGATAAGGGTACCCCAAGCATTTGATACACTTCGAGTGCCCGGAGAACTTTGGGTTGGTCATTGGGATGCAGACGTTGGGCGAGATCGGGGTCGACTTGTTGCAATTTTTCATGCAAAAAGAACCATCCCCGTTCCGTGGCCTCTTGTGTTAACGCCTTGCGAATAGGCCAATTAGCTG
>QIDY01000381.1 GCA_003228495.1 Nitrospirota bacterium | reverse complement strand
TGACTGGACTCCACGTCCGGACTTTTTGGGAATACCTCCAGGATCAATTGCGTTTTGAAATTCGCGATGGCGTATTGGATTTGGGAACCAGATACCATGTGGAAATTGGACAGGGAACGCCGCAGTTGAGTCTCACGGGTGGTGAAGTGAACCTCCGAGAGTTTTCCTTTATGGAAAAGGGGAGTAGCAATGCCCTCATCAGCATTCCCTCATTGACTCTTGATGGATTGGCCGTGAATCTTCTTGACCAACGTGTGACTCTCGAATCAGTTCGTACACAGGATGCCCGCATCGTGGCTTGGCGGAATGAGGAGGGGGACGTCAATTATCTTGATCTTTTTGCGCAGGATTCCAAGGTTCACGAGGAAAATCCTCAAGAAAACGGTTCTCCTGCGGCGGCAAGCGAAAAGGCATGGACTGTCCTCGTTAAAAAAGTCGCGGTGGAAAACTATGCCGTGGCCTTTGAAGATCGTACTCCAGGAGGCGCCGTTCCCATAAACCTCGAGGCTCTTCATATTCAGCTTGCCAATCTTACCTTTCCTCCGTCGCAACCTGTTGACGTGAACATGGGGCTTAAGGTCAATAAAACCGGGGCGATACAGGTTGATGGCCAAATCGGACTTGATCCCATTAATGCAAAACTCAATCTAGAGATAGCAGATATTGGCCTTACTCCGTTTCAACCTTACTTGACAACACAGCATGCCAGATTGGCCTTGGCCAGTGGGAAGGCAGGCCTCAAAGGCGAATTCCATTACCATAGCCAACCCAAAGACCAACCAGCTATGGCTTATACCGGAACCCTGGGCCTTAATAAATTGGCTTTAGTGGATCGGGAGTTGAATCAGGATTTATATACATGGGATTCCTTAACCTTTAGCGGGGTTTCTCTGGCGCTTGATCCTACCTCTATCACTATTGCCCAGATCGTTCAAAAAAATCCCGCCCAGCATGTGAGCATTAGGCCGGACGGAACCGTGAATTTTCTTTCCTTGATGCGAGGCTTTAAAAAAGTTTCGGCGGAGGGTCAGTCGTCTACGGATCCGAAGGTGGGTTCCGATGATTCGAGTCAACCGATCCCGATCCGGATTGACTCGATCCAAGTCCACGATGGCACCATCACGTTTGTTGACCGATCCCTCAACCCTCCGGTGTCCACGGGCATCTATCAAATCAGGGGGAGTATGCGGAATGTGTCTACTAAGCCGGGGGAGAGGGCCACGGTACGGATTAAAGCGAAAGTGGATAACGCGGCGCCTCTTTTGATTAGAGGGGAAATTCAGCCGCTCAGTGACGACCGGGATGGACAAGTGGCTCTTACTCTCAAGGGCTTGGATATCACAGCGGAATCTCCCTATTCCCGAAAATTTGCGGGGTTTCCCATTAAAAAAGGGAATTTGTCCCTGGATCTGCTCTACAAAATCTCGGGGCAACAGTTGAAGGCTCAAAATCACATCCAACTGGATCAGTTTGCTTTCGGCGATCATGTGGATAGCCCGGAGGCGATGTCCTTACCGCTTCCGTTGGCAGTGGCTCTTTTAAAAGATCGAGATGGCATGATCGATATTGAGTTGCCCGTGGAAGGTGATCTGAACGATCCCGAATTCAGTTTTGGGGGTGTGGTGCTTACGGTCATCGTCAACCTGATTACTAAAGCGGCTACCTCACCGTTCGCCCTGATTGGGGGCCTGATTGGTGGCGACGAGGAGGATCTGCAGGTTGTGCAATTTTCGCCAGGCACTGTCGATCTCTCGCCTGACCAGGAGGCGAAACTCCAATCTCTTGCCAAGGCGTTTGACGCCAGACCTGGCCTGGCATTGGAAGTCACCGGGACGGCCAGTTCCGGAAGTGATCGAATGGTCCTTGCAAAAGGGAAGCTTCAACAGAATATGCGTATGGCTAAACTTCGAGAACAGAAGGCTTCTAACCAATCCGTTCCACGAAAAGAGGAAGAGATAGTTTTCACTCCGGAGGAAGAAAATCGGCTCTTGAAAATCCTGTACGTTCAAACGTTTGGAACCCAGCCAGTTCAGGGGGTCGGACCCAAAGCCATTACTGCGGGAAGCAGCCTTTCTCCGAACCCGGAAAAAGCTGCGGTTGAACCTTCAGTAGAGGAGGCGGGAAAACCGGGAGGCAGGCCACTGCGTCAGCAAGAGTTACCACCAGAAGTCATCAAAGATCGTTTGTTAGGGGCTATAGACGTTGCGGACTCCGAGTTGCGTCAGCTAGCTAAAGAGCGGGGAAGGCAGATACGGAATTATCTTGTTACCCAAGGACAGATTGCAGCTGAGCGCATCCTTCTGGTCAGCAGCGATCTTAACCCTCCGTCTGATCAAGATTTTGTTCCTACTCACCTCGCCCTCACGGCCAAGTAAACTCTCTCTCCGTTGGTACAACTCTAATCTGAATCATTGCATTATCATTTTTCTTCACAGGTAGCCCAGGTATTTTTGCTCCAGATATCCGGATGAGAATGGTCCCTCTGTCTTTCATTTTCGTAAAAACGGGAATCAAATGTTGGATGTAGACTCCTGGATGTCCGCTTACTACTGCGGGCATGACGAGGTGGTTTTGTCTGTCTAGGCAGGGTTTTCAATTTTCTCTGACTACTTGAGAGTCCCGAGTTCTTATAGCGTATTACGCCACTAATTGCATCCCTTCGGCTCTTTGGAGATCAATTCTTTCGTGGAGGAATTTCT
>QIDY01000216.1 GCA_003228495.1 Nitrospirota bacterium | reverse complement strand
GCTTTCATTCAGGTGTCGGGGGCAGTTGAACGACTCTACCCCACCTTCGCCTCCCCTTACAAAGGGGAGGAATTGAACCGATTTTGTAGAAGTGAGGAGTGAAAAGTAAGGAGCAAGAAAGAAGAAAGAATATTAAGAAGTGAGAAGGGGATGGCAAATCACTGTTTTCAGTTTCTGGATGCCAGATGTTGATAGGTTTCGTGGATTAGGTCTTTGCCATAGGTGCGTTCTAACCGGCGAACGATAAAATGTCCGCGTGCCATATTTTGGAAGTGATCCATAAACACTAAATTGATTGTCGCGCCTCCGGCTGCACCAAGTAAAGGAATGGCTTGCGCTGCGGCTTTTTCGGACACCTGAATACTATACCGGGAAGCAATTTTTGCTAAAAACCTGACCAATGCCGGTGCCCCGGAGCTGGCCAACCCATGCTCAACTAAATACTTGCCCGCTTCCGTCATAGCCCCCGCTAAGGCAGCCCGAATAGCAAAATATCCCGTGTCCGCACCATCATCATCTTCCTTGGTTCCCCCCAGGGCAAAGACTTCTAAACACGCCAATTTTGTATCCGCATCAGATAGCGGCTCGCCTTCACTTCTGGCAATATCGGCAATCGACCGCAACATAAGGGTCGTGGAGATCGGCAATTCAACCGTTAGGGCCATCAACCCGAACGCGCCTCCCACCGCTCCGCTCACCGAGGTCAAAAACCGATGTGCGCCATCTGCGGATTCGCCCCGATAGCGTTCGTCCAAAGTGGAGACAGCCAAATCCATGGCTTTGGATAAGGCTTTTTGCGTGGTGTTGACCAATTTTTCCGACACCCCATTGGGCAACATTCTAATGGCTTTTTCTACCGGGCCTCCAATGAGATTGGTGACTTTGGCCGCAAAGGAAGGATTTTCCAGGAGATCCACAGCTCGCACTAAATCTTGGTGATCGGGTGGATTAAGATTGGTCATCGCTTCGGCACCTCATTTCTGGTTTCAGAATATGCCTGCTCATCTGACATTGTATTCTTCTTACACCAAGAATGGCGAATATGATGTTCTTATTTTCGACGATCGATGTTGGCCGTTACGAGCCAGTCCTGACCAAGTTTTTTGAGTTGGGGATTCACGAGGTGCCAGGCTCTTGCCAGCGTATTGGGTGATGCTCCACCAATCAGGCTTTTGGCATCTTGCCCCCCCAGTAATTGAGGGGCCACATATAGTCGAACTTGATTGACCAAACCCTCATGAAGGGCAGAGGCATTGAGTGTGCTCCCGCCCTCTAACAGAACAGAGGAAAGACCCTCTTTGCCTAATTGCGCTAACAAAGCTTTCAACGAAACCATTCCCCTCTTTTGGGGAAAAACCCATACCTGAACACCCTGTTTTCGTAGAGTTTGAATTTTATTCAGGGAGGCCTGTGCCGTCGTACACACAATAGTGGGTTGCTCGTGTACCCACCGTAAGACCTTGGCTTTAAGCACAATACGCAATCGGCTATCCAACACCACTCGTACCGGCTGCCGGCCCATACGCCGCCCGGTTGTCCCCTTTGATCTTCTCGACGATAATTCCGGATTGTCTGCCAGCACGGTCCCAATACCCACCATCACCGCATCGACTTGGCTTCGAACACGATGGACATCCTGCCTGGCCTGTTCTCCCGTAATCCACTTTGATTGCCCCGAGTGGGTGGCGATTTTACCATCTACAGTCATCGCCCCTTTTAAGATCAGAAACGGCCGCTCAGTCGTCATCCAATGAATATAGACCTCATTGAGCTGCCGCGCTTCGGCTTCCAACATACCTACCGACACGTCAATCTCTGCCTGTTTCAATGCCCGTATACCTCGGCCAGCCACTCGTGGATTGGGATCGAGCATCGCTACACACACTCGCGACAGGGCAGACTGTATCAGGAGCGGCACACAGGGAGGCGTGCGTTTATGGCTATGGCAACAAGGCTCCAAGGTGACATAGAGCACACCGCCTCTCGCACGCGGCCCGGCTCGATGAAGGGCAAGGATTTCTGCATGTGGCTGCCCCGCCTGTCGATGATAGGCTTCAGCAACGATATGTCCTTGATTGACGACCACTGCCCCAACCATGGGGTTTGGATTCGTCTTCCCTTTTCCACGGGCCGCCAGGGAAAGGGCACGTTTCATGTAGCTGTGATCAGAGTGGACGGTGGTCACCGTCTTTTGGAGGAGATTGGTAATTTCTTACGTGGCGCAGATTTCGATGGTGCCTTCTTTTTCCCTGATGGTTTTTTCACGATTGTCTTTTTGGCAAAAGACTTTTTCGTAGCCGTTTTTTTCTTGGGAACAGTCCTTGTCGATTTGACAGCGGCCGTCCGTTTTTTTCTGGTTGGCTTGCCAGAAGAACGCCGACCTTCTTCGCGTTCAAGCACAGCCACCGCCGCTTGTGCGGCAGCCAATCGTGCAATGGGCACTCGATACGGTGAACAACTCACATAATTCAATCCTAGTTCATGACAGAACGCGACCGAGCTGGGTTCCCCGCCATGCTCACCACAGATACCTAGTTTAATGCCAGGCCTGGATTTTCGCCCCTCCTGAATGGCCCACTTCATCATGGCCCCTACCCCTTCTTGATCCAACACCGCAAAGGGATCGGCCTGTAAAATATTTTCGGCTTTCTTTTCGATGGTGGCTTTGCACATACGACAGACCATCTTTTTCCAATCCACATTGGT
>QIDY01000217.1 GCA_003228495.1 Nitrospirota bacterium | reverse complement strand
CCACCGGAAACCACGCTACTCAACTATGGCTATCTGGATTTGCTTGATCGGGCCCGCAAGGCCCTGAATTGGAGCATTTTCCACAACCAACAAGTCTGCGATGTGGGGAGCAGCAACTTTGCCTATGCGGCCGCCTTGCAGACCTTTTTTCAGCCAACCCACCTTACCGGAACCGAAGTGGACGGGCATCGACTCTATTGTAACGGGCGAAGTCGTATCGATTACGCGCGTGGCCATATTCAAGATCTTCCACACACGAACTATGTGGTTACGGATTACCGTCATTACAACCAACCGGCCGAGCTCATCACAGCCTGGTATCCTTTCGTCACACCCAAACCTCTCCTGGCTTGGCGCCTACCGTTGAGTTTGTTCGACCCGGCTGCTCTGTTTGCCCAAATCGCCAACAATCTTGTGATTGGCGGCACTTTTGTCATGATCAATCACTGTTCCACCGAAGCTGCCGTAGCCCGGAACATCGCCGAGGCCACAGGGCTCGTCTGTCGAGGCCATTATGTGCACGACATTCCGTTCCGCCCACGAACCCAGCCTGCCGTCCTCACCCTCTGGCATCATTCCTAAATTTTAACATTCCTCCTAATTCGTAAGCAGAGAAAGAAACAAAAGAAAAAGGATGACACCCTAACCTTTTTTAATTTGGATTTTGAACCACAACGTACCCGCGCTTCGCGGATGCCCGCATAAAATAGGTTCCTTCACAGAATGTGTAGGTTAAGGAACATTGCTTGATCTCATTGATGATTGTCTCTGTTTTGAAATTCAAGAAAATTTTTGATTTTCCGAAATAAGTTAAATAGATGAAAAGAATTTATCCTGGCAAGTACGTCTGAAGGAAGTAGAGCGTTAGAAGATTCCCAGCAACTACTTTTAATCGCTACCAATCACTTTTAAGGTAGGGTAAATCATGAGCAACAGGAATTCCCAAGAAAATGGCATCAATTGGGGAACGGGCAGAGGAGAAGAGGAAGAACAGGCGTCAAATGGCCCAATAGCTACCCTAAAGGATCCGACTATTCAAAACACTGGTTCAGGGGAATTAGGGCAACCCTACATAATAGGGTTTACGGGCACAAAGGGAGGGGTTGGAACGACAACAGTCGCTCTTAATGTCGCCATGACTTTGGTACAACTCGGGCAAAAGGTCATGTATATTGAAATGAGCCATCACTTTGGTTCCGCCGCCTGGCAATTAGGTATGCCCCAGACTGCTCCTCTAGAAATTCGCTCTCCCAACCCAAAAGAGGTGAATGCCACCCTCATCAACAATTTGTTAATGACTCATTCAACAGGCCTCCAGGTTTTTAGCCTTTCCCCCTGGGTTGATGATGAGGGCCGCCACATCCCTGCTGAAATCTTAAAAGCTCTTTTAAGCCAACTGGCTCCACATGCTCATATGGTTATTTTAGATTTTCCTCTGGAACGATCCAACCCTACGACCTTTTTCCTTCAGCAGAGTCAACTGATCAATGTTGTGACAGACGTTGAGCCAATGAGCATTGCTGCCGCAAAAATGCAACTAAAATTTGTCCGCAGGCAATCCCAATCACCGGTGTTCCTAACCGGAGTAAACCGAACAAATATGCCACCAGCTGAAAGCCTCGAGCACATCCAGACAGAAATGGAAAGCGCGGCCTTTACCATGATCCCCCCGGCTTCAGAATTATGTTATACGGCCAATACCCAACATTTGCCTCTCGTGTGTATCAAACCCAATAGTTTCCCAGCTCTCCAACTCGTCAAATTGCGTGATCTAATACTCAGCCACTTAAATGGAGAGGAAACCTCATCTAGCCGTGATCGACGAGGTAAGAGTCGTCGCAACAAAGACCGTCGTCATCCCAGCGATGGGTGGTAGTTATTTTTCTCAAATGGCAATAGAGGTCTGCCCTATCCAGCCTGACCCACACGACTAAAAAATCTCCCAATTAGGCTAACGGCACCAACGATCGGAATTCGGGCACGCCAAATAACAAAAAGATACTAAGCCGGTTTTCCGGGAAGTGCACACACCCTCAATTACCGGCGGAAAAACTTCTACGATATCTAAGGAAAGGTTAGCCCAGCTTTTGAATCAACTCGCGCATCTCCGGAACAAGATCTCCGCCCCCATTTGATCGGCCTGACAGGGCCGCATCAATACCGGCATTCAACACAGCTTTAGCTTCGTCATTCCGTTTTAGCGCAGACAATGCACGGCCCAAGGCAAAGTGCGCCGCCACATGAACAGGATCGAGCTTGACTGCGACACGCAAATGCTCCGCCGCTTCTTCGAGATTTTCACCTGACTGCAGAATTTTATCGCCCAAACCATATCGCCCCAAAAACCCGTCAGGTTTCCTCGCTACCATCTGCCGAAACACTTCAATATCCATCAACTAGCCCTCCTGCATAAATAACGGTTGCTAAGAACAAGAATCTTACCATCCTTATAAAACAGTCAGCGAATTGCAATTGTTTTTGTCCTATGCCTTTCCTCCCTGCATTGCCAATGGCTCGCTTGCCTTTTTTTGCGATTCATTCTATTGTTTTGCTCGGCAAGAGTACGCTTTAACCCCAAACCTCTTGGGCGACCATGGAGGGCTGCATCATGACCATTTCCTCACCAACTTCCTCGACAACCATTCTCCTTGTTGAGGACGAACCGGATATCGCTCTCACCTTAACGGATCTTCTCGAATCTGAAGG
>QIDY01000092.1 GCA_003228495.1 Nitrospirota bacterium | reverse complement strand
TTGACCTTTTAATGGAACGGGCGGAGGAAGATGAACAGTTGCGAGAGCGGCTCTTTATGAAAACAGCAAGAAAAGGCCGTCAAGGATTGAACGTAGCCACATTTCGCCGAGCCATTGATCGTGCAGTCGATGGCGGTGGCTTTGTAGACTATTATGCAGCCCATGCCTTCTCCCAAGGGATTCAAGAGGTCATTGATTCCATTGCTGATTTGCTGAAAGAAGGCTATGCCGCCGATGTGGTCGAATTGTCGGAATATGCGCTGCAAGGCGTCGAGGAATCGCTCAATGCCATTGATGACTCAGACGGATATATGGGAGACATTCTGGACCGGCTGCAGAACCTTCATCATGAAGCTTGCACACAATCGCAGCCAGATCAGGGAGACTTGGCCAAGCGGCTCTTTGAGTGGGAACTGCGAGCTGAATGGGACACATTTCATGGCGCTGCTGGGATTTATGCCGACGTGCTTGGGGAAAAAGGGTTAGCTGTGTATCGCACGTTTGCCGAAAAAGCGTGGGAGCAGATTCCCCAATTGCATCCTGGGGATTCTGACCGATTCACGGATAGCCGACGCTTTCATCTGACACACATCATGGAAACCTTAGCCAAGCAGTCCGGGGACATCGAAGCCTTAGTAGCGGTGAAGGCCAAAGATCTTTCATCGGCCTATTCGTTTTGGACCATTGCGGACATCTACAAACAGGCCGGGAAGGATGACCTTGCCTTGGAATGGGCAGAACGTGGCATTCTGGCGTTTCCTGAGCGGACAGATTCCCGATTACGCGAATTCCTGGCACAGGCCTATCATCAGAGAAATCGTCACGATGAAGCCATATCTCTTATTTGGAAAGAATTTTCTGAACGTCCACACCTTGAACAATATCGACTTCTGAAAACGCATGCGGATATGGACCGCCAATGGTCCGCCTGGCGGGAAAAGGCCTTCTTGGTGATTCGCGATCATATCGACAATGCTAAACGGACCGATAAGCAGCGGCAATGGCGGTGGGACCCCCTACCCGACCATTCAGAACTGGTCAGGATATTTTTGTGGGAAAACGATGTAGCCACTGCATGGCAGGAAGCCAAAGAAGGCGGCTGTTCAAATGCCCTATGGTCAGAGCTTGCAGCCAAGCGGGAACAAGACCACCCGGCCGATGCCGTATGGGTCTATCAAAATCAGATCGAGCCGACATTGGCCAGAAAAAATAACCAGGCTTATCAAGAAGCCATCGACCTCTTGAAGAGCACTCACCGGTTAATGGAGAAACTCGACCGCAGGGAAGAATTCGATATTTATGTCGCCTGCATTGCCAGAGCCCACAAACCTAAGCGCAATTTCATGAAACTGCTTAATAGCCAGAAATGGATACAATGAACCCTACAAGCCTATCCAAGATAAGACTGATCTATTGCGGGTGCGATGGATTTAGCCAACTCTTACGATCCTTTTCATTTGCACTCTTCAAACCTCGAAAGTATGTGAAATAGCTATAGGTTCAGAAAGAAAAAATAAGGAGAGAGCCAATTCGCCGGGCAGCTAAGCGAGGCAATAAATATATTATCCTAAAAGCGGCAGTTGAGCGCGAAAAAGCTGTGCAAGCCATTGATGTGCATAGGGAATGGAAAAATTGTGTGGTCACCTTTTGGGTGATGAGTCAATTTTTCCATTTCCTAGGTGCGTCAAGGGGTTGTGCAGACTTTCGTGATTCAACTGCCGTTTTTAGGATTATAAAGCAAGGGCTTTGACATCTTATTTGCGCCTTGCCAAACAGGTGTCTCAGCGCCCCAAAATAGAAAAGTATCTTGCGCGAACCCTAAGAGAATGTGTTCAGGTGTGCGTAAGAATTACTGAAACAAGTTCAGAAGAAGGAGTTCCCACTCTGGAAACAGTGGGCTGGTTAAACAATCGTGGGCTTCGACGGTGAGTTCGATGGGATGCTTAAAGCCTTGCTCCGTTGCGCGATAAACTTTGATTGTTTCGACTTCAGGATCGATGATCCAATATTCGGACACACCATGGTGTTCATAGAGCTTTCGTTTGATAATCTCGTCTGTTCGTCTGGTCGACTCTGACAAAATCTCAACAACAAGATCTGGTGCGCCTTGAATATTCTTTTCGGTAATGATGGAAGTCCGAGCCCGAGACACAAAGAGCAGATCCGGTTGCACGATATCAATTTCGGATAAGACGACATCCGTGGGAGCTGAAAAAAGCATCCCATTCTGCGCCTTCTGAATAGTATCAAACAGAAATCCATGGAGATTGCTTGAGATTCGTTGATGTCTTGTTCTAGGTACAGGCGTCACGAATCGGTCTCCCTCAATCAATTCATATCGTTTCCCATCATTGGGGAAGAGGAGATAGTCGTCATAGCTAAATTTGGCTGTATGAGTTGTAGTTGGCATATTGCCCTCGCTGATTTCATCCTAACAGAGCCTTACGAAGTCCTCAAGAACAAGTCTCTTCCGATATGAAATAAGTCTACCCAGCTCTGCTCTGCGTCTGGTCAAATCACCAAAAGTGTATATCCGCGACAGCGGCATCCTGCATGGACTGTTGAACATCAAAAATCATGAACAGCTTGCCGGAGAGGATCGATTTCCAGTCTCAGAAAATATTGAAGCGTTTAGCCTGTACGAGCTAGCTCATGTGCTCTCCGATCGAAGTGCGACGGTAATTGACAGACAGGGTATGTGATCCG
>QIDY01000035.1 GCA_003228495.1 Nitrospirota bacterium | reverse complement strand
CTTGGGCTATGGGGAAAGTAGCGATGCCTACCATATGTCCCATCCTCATCCCACTGGCCAAGGTGCGATTTTGGCTATGGAAGGCTCGTTGAAAAGTAGCCACCTCTCCACATCAGACATCGGCTATATTCACATGCATGGAACGGCGACCGTGGCGAATGACCAAACTGAAGACCGCGCCGTTGCTACCATGTTTCAGGCTCAAACCCCTTGTAGTTCAACTAAAGGTTGGACTGGGCATACGCTCGGAGCCGCCGGCGCGGTTGGAGTGGTCTTAGGAGATCTCTTTTTGCAACATGGCTTTCTTCCCGGCTGTCTTAACACCAGCAAAGTCGACCCGACCTTCTCCAGTCATATACTGCTTGAAAACCAGGAACGGCCGATTCGGTACATCATGAGTAATTTTTTTGGATTTGGTGGAAACAATTGCACCTTGATTTTAGGAAGACTCTGATGAAGATCTTTGTACATGGCATCGGAGTGCTTGGACCCGGTATGGAAAATTGGAAAACCTGCAGAAACCTGTTCAAAGAGCAACGTCCCTATGATGACTCTATAACACCAGATCCCATGCCCTCGACACTTCCAGCCAACGAACGCCGCCGGAGTAGCGACATCGTTCGTTGGTCATTACAAGTTGCACAGGAAGCTGTGCAAAATAGCCGGCTTTCCTCCAAAGACATGGCCGCAGTGTTTGCCTCGTCCGGTGGGGAAGTGGGCATTCTCCATAAGATTTGTCAGTCGTTAGACTCTTCCACGCCATTAGTTTCCCCAACCTTATTTCACCAATCCGTTCACAATGCCGCCGTTGGCTACTGGAGTATTGCCTCCGGCTCACAGCGTCCTTCGACAAGCCTGGCATGTTATGATTCCTCGTTTGCGGGAGGGTTGCTTGAAGCAACCACGTTGTTGTCTGTAGACCAGGAAGAGTTCGTGTTATTTGCAGCGTATGATATTCCTGCACCCTTTCCACTAAATGAAACTCGGCCGCTGATCGCTCCTTTCGCCTTGGCCTTCATCCTCGGCAAACAAGCTTTACCGATGAGCCTGTCTATGTTAGATATCGCCCTCTTGTCCGAACCTATAGCAAGCGCGCCCACAACGATGCTTCAAACATCGTTAGAGCCATTGCGGTTAGGCAATCCAGCTGCCCGAGGCCTTCCTTTGTTACAGGCCATCGCCAATAACCTGACCACTTCCGTCTATCTGGATTTTTTGGATAATCTTCAACTTCGAATCGATCACCAACCATGCCGGGCTTATCCAGACTAGAGCTGTCAAAATTTCTACCGCATGGCAATGATATGTGCCTACTGTCCTCGGTCGAACATTGGGATGCCTCGTCAATCACCTGTCTCGCTTCAACACACCGGGACCAGAACAATCCTTTACGGCGACAGGGTCTCTTGGGAATGATCTCCGGTCTAGAATACGCAGCCCAGGCTATGGCCGTGCATGTGGGACTCACTACAGATATTTCCGAGCACCATTCGTCACTGGGTTATCTTGGCGCAGTTCGTGATCTCCGGATTTGTAGTCGCACTTTTCAGCAATTCGCGGAGGACCTTACCATTCATGCCAGGCTGCTACTGGGACAACGCATGAGCTTCATCTATACCTTTTCAATGAAGGCGAATGAGGCGATCCTTCTTCAAGGACGCGCATCGATCTTTATCAAAGAGTCAGGCCCCATCACATGAAACGGGCACTTGTCACAGGTGGCAATAGTCCAATCGGCACCGCTATTTGCCAGGAACTGTCGTCCATGGGCTTCCACCTCATTGTGCATGGCCACAGTCACGAGGCGGCGACACATGAAGTGGCAAAGGAGCTTGCCGAGACAGGCGGTTCAGCCGAAGTGGTGTGTTGTGATCTCACAGATCGAAAGACAGCCGAACACACGATGACGAAGCTACTCGAACAAGGCCCAATCCAGGTGATTGTCCATAACGCGGGAATCTTTGACGACGCACCCATGGCTGGAATGACAGCGCAACAATGGCATCGTGTGATCGATGTTTCGCTTAACGGATTTTTCCATGTCACGCAGCCTCTTTTGCTCCCCATGATCCGCACTCGTTGGGGACGCATCATTGCCATTTCCTCACTGTCTGGAATGATTGGGCATCGAGGACAAACCAATTATTCTGCCGCAAAATCGGGGTTGCATGGCGCGGCTCGATCGCTCGCGACTGAGGTCGCCTCCCGTGGCATTACCGTCAATGTGGTGGCACCGGGCCTGATTCGTTCCCCATCTACGGAGAACACATTTACGGAAGAGCAAATTGAGAGTATGGTACCAATGAAACGAACGGGTCAGCCTGAAGAAGTGGCCTCAGTCGTGGGGTATTTGGCATCGGAAAAATCTGGTTATCTATCCGGCCAAATCATTGGAGTAAATGGAGCCATGGCGTGATGGATGCACAAGGGAAACAACACTATGCCGTGGTAATCCCGGCCTATAATGAAGAAGCCACAATCTACGCCGTGGCTCAACGGACCCTCAAATACCTTAATCAGGTGATCGTGATTGATGACGGCTCAACCGACCGAACCGCCCAGGCCATACGGGACTTGCCGGTAACCGTCCTTCGAAACGACACCAATTGCGGAAAAGCTGCCAGTCTATGGAAGGGGCTTCAATATGCGAAACAACTAGGCATGACTGCGGTGGTGACTTTGGATGGAGATGGCCAACATTCCCCTGATGATATTCCCCGGCT
>QIDY01000001.1 GCA_003228495.1 Nitrospirota bacterium | reverse complement strand
AACAAAGGCCGACCAGACAGAGATAGACAAATGAGCGAGTAGGTTTCATGCAAATTGAATGAAATTTTTGAAGAAATATTCATCTAAAAGGTTGGTGAAACATGTCGAGTATTTGCCCTGCAGCACTGTTGAGGAGGGAATATACGCTCATGAGGCTACCAATGGTTCAAGGAGCTGTCAACGAAGCTCACAACGTCCCAGGCCATGGGATTCTATTCTTTCCAGCAATCTTTTTCTTAAACCTAAGTTGAGCGATGCTTATGGATGAGACGTGCCAAGACCTTGGGATGCCAGGGGTAGTGAAAAACGCCGGCAGACTCATTCGGTCTGTCGAGGCTTTTCACAATCGCTGGCGCGCAAAAGAATGGTGCGTCTTGCAGAGCGCAACCGTTATGGTGCAGATCGTCATAAAAAATCGCTCAATTTAGGTTAAAGACTATCGTTAGGAACGAGCCATTGTTAAGGTGTTTGCTAAGGAATGTCCATTGGAATGATTCGCCAATTATCAGAAGAATTAATTCTCTTCATCCACGTCGTCAAATGGCTCTTTCTGGCCGCCGTCGTCGGCGTTCTGGTGGGTCTGACGAGTACAGGATTTGTTTTCCTTCTTAACCTCATAATTGGTACGGTCTCAAGTACAACATGGACTTATTGGCTGCTCCCAATTGGACTTGCGTTCTCCGCATGGTTTACCTCCGCCCTGGTCCCTGAAGCCGGAGGACAGGGCGTTGAACGAGTGATTCGGGCCATTCATTTGCACTCAGGAAAAATGCGATGGCAGGTCATTCCTGCGAAAATCGTGGCAACAATTCTCACAATAGGCGTGGGAGGTTCCGCCGGTAATATCGGACCATGCGTGCAAATTGGCAGTAGCCTGTCTTCTTTTCTTGCCGACATGCTGCAATTTGATTCATATGATCGCAAGACGTTGGTCATCTGCGGCTTAAGTGCGGGCTTTGCTTCCATTCTTGGGACACCCTTAGCCGGTGCCTTGTTTGGCATCGAAGCGCTGTTTGTCGGATCGTTAGCCTACCAAGGCCTCTTCCCATCTGTGGTGGCAGCCTTGGTAGGGCATCTGACCGCTTCATTTCTTGGGATGCCGGATATGAATTTTGTGGCGTCTCCATTTCCCTACTTCGATTCAACTTTGCTTCTGCTCTCTTTGGTTGCAGGGGGGATTTTCGGGATCATTTCCATTATCTTTGTGGAATGTCTCAATGGCGGGAAACGTCTTCTGTATTACTTTCCGGCTTCTCCTCCAGTTCAAGGTGCGATTGGGGGTAGTCTTTTACTCGGTATTGCCTGGCTCGCCACGCCGGAAGTTTTAGGATTGGGTCAAGAAACGATTCAACGTGCCTTGGATGGAGGTACCATTGTGTGGGCCCTGATTCTTGGGAAAATCCTCACCACTGCCCTGACCCTCAATACGGGTGGCAGTGGTGGGATTGTTTTACCCATCTGCTTTGTGGGAGCGACAAGTGGTTCTGCACTCGGTTGGGCACTCGGCCAAGACCCCAGTCTCTTTGCGGCCTTAGGATTAACGGGGCTTCTGGCAGGAGCCATCAATACCCCAATAACGGCTTTTGTATTGGGGTTAGAATTGTTTGGTATCACTAGCGGACCTTACCTTTTGCTGAGTTGCACCATCGCCTACTTGCTTTCGGGTCATCGTAGTGCCATTCCCACACAACTTCTACAATTTACAAAAGCGCCGGCGTTACAAACTCCGATCAACCAAGAAATAGGAGAGTTGGAGGTAATGACGACAGATACGCAGAAAGAAATAAAAGAAATAAACGAACAGGAAAGGACCAACTAAAAGAAGACTACAATTTTTTTGAGTCGAATTGCTCGCTCGTTACCTTCAAACAACGCCGAATAATCCACCAAAATCCTATGAATAACAAACGAACACCCTCCTTTGCGGTGATTGCACGTTACGATAATGCGTCTTGTTCTGTGGGACAAATCGCAATGAGCTCATGCAGTTGTAATTTTTTTACCAATTCGCCGACATACCCTTGTGGTTCAACCCAGGAAATCCGCCGATCCAATTCTTTAAATTGCTGAGAACACAAAACCAAGAATCCCAGACCGGTACTATCCACAAACGTCAATCCTTGTAAATTCAAAATGAGGTGTTCAAATTCGGTATGGCAACATTGATTAACAATCGCTTTGACATGCCACCGAGAATGCATATCAAGCCGGCCATGAAAATCCACGACTGTGGCCCCTTGACTTCCTCGTACAATGATTTCAATTGCCATAACCTTAAGATCCTTATCGGCCCATTGAAGACAAGCTTAAAAGTTTTTCTGGTTCATTATGATTCTTCTGCGCGTGACCACCAAAACTTCTTCACTTGGAAGTCCACACCATACTCATCGTTTATTGTGGTTTCTCCTATATAGGCCTTTTTAGTGTCTTTCCCTTTCTACTCCTGATACAATTTCACCTTCCATGCCACCCGCTATTCATCCGATTGATCTCATCGACAATCTTCGCCGACATCGCTTAACGCCCACCATCGTGTTTTTAACCTCCCGCCGCGCCTGTGACGAGGCCATTGACGCCTTTATGCATACCTCAGCACATATCTCGTCTTCGCACCATGACGCTATTCGTACCTTTCTCGAACGATTCGCTAAGGATTTTCCCAGTATCGCCAATCATCCGCTCATTCCTGTGGTCCAGGACTACGGAGTCGCAGCTCATCATGCGGGCCATCTCCCATCCT
>QIDY01000390.1 GCA_003228495.1 Nitrospirota bacterium | reverse complement strand
GCGTCTGTGGAGATTCTTCTCAGGCCTGAGAGGAAGTTGGTGAATTGCTCGATGGTTGTTCCTTCTCAAGGTGGGTGCTAACATGTTCCTACCAATGCATCATGTCCTTGCAGGCTTGTCTCTCCATCCGTACAGCCACCCTGGGCCGCAGTTCCCGTCTTTGCGACACCGAGTATTCCATTACCATGCCATTATCAATCTGCGGGGTTGTCTATGAAAATCATTCGATGGTTCATCCTGCTAGGTCTTGTTTTCGGAGCAGGCTATTACACGGGTAAGCAACCGGAGGTAGTCAAGCAAACCTTACGGAATTTGTCGGGGGATGTTCTAGAAAGTACGATTGGATTAGATCAGGGTGTAAAATTGCAGCGACAAATGTTGAAAGCCAAGGAAGGATTTATTGAAGGCCGAGAATATTTACTGGAAAACCATTTTGAAGAGGCTTCTGGAGAATTCGAGCGTGGGCTTCATCATTTAAAGGAAGCTGCCACGCTTGATCCCCAAGGCCCCATTGCACAGAAGATTGAAACGGTTAAACAAAAAGTCCGCGAAGTTCAAACCAGCTTGGCACAAGACCAAAGCCTCCCGCCTCATTTATTAGAAGAGCTTCGCCAAGAGTTGCAGGCAGTTCTTCCCTAACAGTGTGAAACGCTAGGCATTGACCGCCTGTTTTTTCCAAGCCGCCATCATCCGTTCAATCCGAAGCCGGACGACCAAATCAGGATCTTTTATTAACGGTTTGACGGCTTCACGTCCGCGAGGATCACCAATTTTTTCCAAGGCAGAGGCCGCCGAAAGGCGGGTAAACCAATCGGCATCTTTTAGTCGCTCAATTAAAGAATCGACACAACTGGCATCCTTGATTTCTCCAAGTGCCAGAATAGCTTGTTTCCTGGTGGTTTCGTCAGGGTCCTTCAGTAATTCCAATAGGCGGCCTACAGCCGGTTTCCCCAACTCAACCAGTGCCCAGGTCGCGTCGTCTTTGAACTCATCATTGCGCATCAAAGAAATGAGGGGATCGAGAACCCGTTCATCGTTAATTTTTCCCAAGGTTTTAATCACGGGTTTCCTTGCATCATAATCCCGAACGTAGCGGAGAAGCATGTCGACAGCCGGAGAGCCGATCATGGCCAAAGCTTCGATCGATGCTTCCCGGACTTGCCAGTCGCCGTCTCGCAGGCATCGCACGAGGGGTTCAACGCACCGTTCATCTCCCATTTCACCGAGAGTAATGACTGCCTCGCGGCGGACGACCCAATCTGAATCATTGAGCAGATCGATCTGAATGTCGATCTCATCTTTCACTTGCTCTTCGACAAACTCTTCTTCTTCTTCTTCTTCGGTCTCTTCTGTCTCTGCAGAGGCAACGGTTTCAGCCGTCTCTTCCTCGGGTTCGGCCGTAATGGCGTCAGCGACTTCATCTACCAATTCGTCTTTTGGCAAATTTTCTTTGCCATCCAAAGAGACGAATTCCGTTTGATCTGAAAAAGCATCATCAATATTTTTTTGGTCGTCACGCATGCGAGATTCCTCCAAATTTCTGTTTTGTTATGGCTCCTTGGTTATTTCAGCTTTTTTAGCTGTCCGTGCGGCTTCTCGCTTTTTAGCTATCCGAATTTTTCGTTGTGTACGCTTTAGTCGTTTTCGCAAGGACCGAATAGCCGGATTTCCTTCAGGATTTTCACTCTTGGCAGAGGATTCCTTCACCTTTGTTTTAAGGGCAACCGTGTCTTCCTGAAGAGAGCGTCGTTTAGCCATGTGACAAGCATTCTCCTAATATGACAGATGAGTCCACACCCCAGAAATATGGGGGATTTACCTCAGTCAGTCTAGTCAAGGGCCCTGAAACGTGTCAATGTGGCAATAGGGGTTGCATTGGGTTACACATGGAAATTTTAAAAAAAAGCCCCGCTGGGATCATTCCAGCGGGGCTTTTTTCATGAAACGCCTTGAACGCTTATTTTTTGTACTTTTCGCAGAAACTTCGCTCGTAAGCAATGACCTTCCAGCCATCCTCTTCGCTGATCGTCGCTGGAATAAGGGGAACCATGCCAGTCCCTGGGCTGCCGTTTTTAATGACCCACATCAGTTCGCCTTCTTTCCGTTTCTTGTGGAATTTGCAATTGGTGAAATTCCGAGGTCCCGGATTGAGCACCTTCCCGGCTGGCCCATTACCATCACCCAATTTCCCGTGACAGTTCACACAGGTGCCTTTTCCTTCAAAGAGGGCCTTCCCTTCGGCAATGATTTCAGGAGAGGCGTCTTTGGACTTTTTGCCGTAAGGAGATTTGTTCTTTTTAGCCTTTGCCCGCTCTTTGGCTGGCACCCGGGGTTTCAACGGGTCTTTCTCTGGGCCTGCAATGGCCAAACCGCTAGTCAAAAACATGGCGGCTGTGAGCATACCAAGTACTTTCATCGAAAACTTCATGTAAGCCTCCTAGGTTAAACTAAATTGATGAGAGCAAAAAAGACCAATTGAGGTGTGTTTATACACCCCATGTCGCCATTAATTTTTCCTGGTTCGGGGTATTTGAGAGGAAAGAGACGATCAATCATCCCTGAACCACCCAAACCTTTTAATCATATCAACGAAATTTTTAAGCTGTCAAGGAACAAAAACCCCACAAAAACCGCTATTTTTCTTAGAACTAACTGGTCAAACATGATTTGGTTAGAACAAAGGAAAAAGATGTACAAAGTGGTTTGAAGAAGATTTATGGTCGTAGGCGGATTTCGCGGACCACCTGCCCGGG
>QIDY01000302.1 GCA_003228495.1 Nitrospirota bacterium | reverse complement strand
CGGATGATATTGGAGGATGGTCGCCCAAAAAAGCTGCCACTTCTTCGGCCCGATACCTGGCCTTACATGCAGCCTTCAAGATAGGCAACTTAATCAAGTCTGACACCATTTGGGAATCTATGTTGCCAAAATTTTCCAAATAGATACCCGCCAGAAACCGCGGGTATGACGACAAAAAAGACGGATGCCCGCCCCTGCCAATAACTGCAGGGGCAGGCTCTATGGCTGCGGGTGTGACGATCTGGTTTTTCCGGTTAGAGGCATTAGTCCTCACCGATCTGACCGTGGCCGTCAACTGATATCCAGGTTTTTACACATTATCCCACCTTGTACCCTCGGCCTTCCAAACAGACGGTGTAGGCTCGATTGAATGTCTGTTTGGTTTGATTTTGCTGAGCCGCGGCCTGTTGTTGATGCTCGCGGTATTCATTTTCTGAGGAACGTCTTCGCATAGATCCACCGACGCCACCCACAGCCGCACCAATGGCCGCGCCTTTTCCTGCGTTACCCGCGATGGCTCCGCCAATGGCTCCAAGGGCCGCTCCTCCCATGGCTCCCCCCAGCATACCTCCACGGCGTTTCGGAGGAGGAGCGGCGGCAGCTTGTGTCGGTTGAGTGGGATCCGTTCCGGTTTGTCCTTTGGCCCATTTATAACAGGCAAATTCATCTTGTTCCTGTTGTTGGGAACTTTGGTTATTCATGGGATACACAAACGATTGTGCATGTGAAAATGTCGTAAAGACCGCCAGATTTACGAGTGCAGCAAGAGTGATAGTTAAAAATGAATACATGATGTACCTCCAAAAAGAATGTCCAGGTTTCCTCATTTTAGATTTTCTCAATTAAGGGGTATCAGGAAATTGATAGGTCAATTTTGGCCAAATGGCTATGCCTTCTCCATGCTGGCGTGCAGATTCAAACCCTTCAACGAGGAGGAGGGCACGACTCTGAATTCTGGAAATCATCTCTCCCCCGCCGGTAATCCCCGTAAATTTTCCGGTTCCCCCAACAATGGTAAATGGTCCCCGACAACCCTCCAAGTCACCTGTACACGTGTAATCGGCATATATCCGATCCCCATCGTCATTCGTAATGATGCAATGGCCCTGACCGGTTTTTGTCATGGTTTTCAAATCTCCCTCGACGGTGGCGGGGCAGACAATGGAACCGGTATGCAGGGCGCCCTTTCCATCTTCAACGAAAATCGTCCCGGTAAACACCGCCACCATAAAAATACGATCGTTCCCAATGGGAAAGGTATACCCATCGCCCTCCCAAGGAGATGTCGCTCTCACTTCCCCTTGTTCAGCCCCAGCCAGACCCATGAGGCCGAAAAGGAATACTCCGCCTACAATACTGGTTAGCAATGCCTTTCGGTACGTCATCGGCAACTCCTCCTTATTAGCGTAAAAAGACTACATGAAAAGCCGAGATCGAATGCTCTCGGGTCTTTGACTTCCTCATCAATTTTTCTAGATTAAATTGCCCAATTACTTTCTACCTTGTCAATGTTCACACCCATTCGATCTACCCCAGGATTCTTTGGAGAAAATGCAACATCGAGACCAGAGGCGGGAGCCTAGAGTCGGTAATCTATGACGTTGTCGGTTCGCACACAGACTGTTCTTCCCGTCACCTGGTTCATTTGAGTTTATTGCAACATCATGACCATGTGAGCAACGGCCACGCAGGTTAGGATTTGAGAGAAAATAACTTGAACATATTCGCAACAAGATTTGGGTTAGATTTGGACGGAACGATTGAGGAAAATCCGAGGCATAGCAGAGCTATGTTGAGGCTTTTTTCGATTGAGGCGCGTTCAAAGATGGCCCGAAGATTGGCTGCGACATGTCCAAGCTTTTTCACTCAAGTCCTTAGTTCATCGGCGATTGAACCTGGGACCAGTTGGGGTTGGCGCGGACTTGCTGCTCTAATGCACGAAGATGATCCAGGAGTACCCCGGCTTGCTGATAGACATGCGAAGGAAATTTCCTTCCCGGGAAGGGGACCGAAGGAATGGGGGAAACGTCTTTGAGTGTTCCATGGAGGAATGTCAGATCGGAAACCAGCAGAGTGGCTAAATCATACACGTCACTAGGTTGAATAGTAAAATCATCCACCGCACGTTTGGCTGCCTTCTCATCGAGATGCAAGACCGCTGTTCCGGACAGGTGAGCAATGTCTTCTACATGCTTGAAGCACTGAACCAGCCGGAGAAAGACCTCACCGGGTTGCTTTCCCCGCTCAAAGGGCGGAGAGACAGCAGAAGGTGTAGCAGCCGGGAACTGCGCTAATAACGCTTTGGCATACTGAATTCCCCACGAAACCTGCTGGAACACATCACTTGACGAAAAGCGGCGTTGAAGCATGAGGTTAAGCTGCCGGTTTGCCTTCACAATGGCTCGCGCGACCTCGGTCGGTTTCACTGATGGCGAGTGCGCTTTCTCAGAAACGGTCCCCTGCATTCCCAATTCGTTCTTTATAGTCACAAGCCGGTCTAAGGCAGCAGTGACTAACACCCACGTGTGATAGGGACGAATGGCTGAAGGTGGGACTGGTCGAGGTCTTAACCCTGTGCTCCCTGTTAACTCCAAAGCAAGGCGGTCGGCTTTGATGAATAACGTGATGGCTTGAAAATAGACTTCATGCGGCAACGCGTCTGTGGCCAACCTGGTGACCCGTCGATCTTTTGGTTTTCCCATTTCGAGGCGAATTGCTTCAAGCTCCTCGCGAAACCATTGAACGCGAGCAAGCGCATCG
>QIDY01000161.1 GCA_003228495.1 Nitrospirota bacterium | reverse complement strand
GGAAGTCTGGTAGGAAATTGCGGAGTTCTAAAATGAGGTTAGAGATCGTCAGGGTGGAGGCCCGTGATTTTGGCTATTCGAGCCAACATTTTGGGTCCAAGGGTTTCGCCATCGTGAAACGCAAAAACTGCGTTTGGCCACCCCTCACGTGTGAGAATTTTATGTGATCCGGTTTGACGTTTAATTCGCCAACCAATCCTGAGAAGCGCCGCTAAAACCCGTTTTGTCGATGTTGATGACCACCGACTCATGCGCCGACAAAGGAAACATTCATCAACTCATTCGGAACCGCCTCGCCGTGATCTAATCGGTCAGCTAAGACTCGCAGGGCCAAGGCCTGTACCGCAGCCAATGTGGTTTCCCTTGTTGGGCCATAGACCATTACTCCTGGTAGTGTGGCGATTTCACCAATCCACCGTCCGTCGTCTTCCTGTTCGAGTTCAATTTGAAAAGATTCTAATCTCGACATTGGCTTTTCTCCTCTGTTGTGCTGCTATTTCCCAGTTTATCATACTGCCATTCTCTACGTAACTGACACCTAAATCGAGCGATTTTTTATGGCGATCTGCACCAATACTTTGGGCGTTAGCGATTTTAAAAAGCCTCGACAGAGCGAATGAGTCTGCCTGCGTTTTTTTAAACCCCTGTCATCCCAAGGTCTTGGCACATCTCATTCATAAGAATCGCTCAACTTAGGTGACATTTGAAACGCTTCCTACTCAGAGAGGTTATCAGAGAATTTTTGAGCTATCATGCGGGCTTCTGAGAGGGAGAGTAGGGGAGTTTGGAGAAGCTGTTGAGCTTTGGAAGAGTTGAACGTGAGATTTGTGAGATTTGGGGGGCGGACCAGCCCTGATTCTTGAATCGTTCCTTTTTGTATATTAGATGTCGGTGTGACGTTAAAGTGCTGTAACAATTGCATTCCAAAATCCCACCGATTGAGGGCTTGAGGCCCGCCAATATGCAGTATTCCAGAAAGGTCTTTCGTTGCGATTTCCAACAAGGCGTCAGCCAGATTTTCTACCCATATCGAGCTTCGCCATTCATCCATAAAGAGACGAAAGGGGTTGCCTGTCGATGTTGCCTGTATTAAATGTCTCGTCTGTCGATCGGGTGAACGAAGGGCATAGAGTAACGACGTGCGAACGATCAAAGCCTGTGGGTTGAGCGAACGAACCAGATCTTCGGCTTGCGATTTGGCCTTGCCGTAGGGATTGATCGGACATGTCGTGCTGGTTTCAATATAGGGGGCAGCCATTCCGTCGAAGACCTGGTCGGTCGAAAGATGAATGAATCGGATGCGTCGTTCATCTGACTGTATGGCGAGAAGGCCAGCGGCGGAGACGATAGCTGAGAGGTTCGCACCTTGATCGGAACAGGCCGTATGGATCATGATCTCGGGCTGCACTCGATCCAGCAGCATTCGGACCTCTTCTGGTTGTTCAAGATCACAGACATGAAAGGTGACGTTCGGTAGTGCTGTGGCAGGTGTGTGATGCAGAGTTCCCGTGGCCGTGAAGGACTTGGCCTGTCGCAAGAGATGGGTTCCCAAAAATCCTGCTCCACCGGTGACTAAGAGTCTTGGGTTCATGGCTACATATTGTAGAACAACGATTAAAGGAAATCTTGTGTGCTGATACCCGGTTGAATAGAATGGTAGTCGTGGAATGCATGTAAATTTTATGGAGAGCAGCGATGCCTGTGATTGACTTACGCAGTGATACGGTAACGAAGCCCACGTCCGGCATGCGTCAGGCCATGGCGAATGCGGAGGTAGGCGATGATGTGTATGGGGAAGATCCCACAGTGAATCGTTTGGAAGCTATGGCCGCAGAGTTGCTAGGGAAAGAGGCTGGACTATTTGTCCCGACAGGGGTGATGGGCAATCAACTCTGTTTGCGTCTGCATACCCAGCCTGGAGATGAGGTGATTATTGAAAGTTCTGCACATATCATTCGTTATGAAGGGGGATCGGCCTCGTCCATGTCGGGGGTGCAATTGTGTTGTGTGCCCGGGACGCGGGGGCTGTTATCTCCTGATGTTGTGGAAACGGCTATTCGTCGGCCGGATTTGCATACGCCCTCCACGACCTTACTATGCTTGGAGCAAACGCATAATGTGGGCGGCGGCTCAGTCTATCCACTAGAGACGATTCATCAATTGACGGATCTTGCGCGAAGGCATGGTCTGGGGTTGCATCTGGATGGAGCCCGGTTATTTAATGCTTCGGCGAAAACAGGAGTGTCGGTGGCTAAATATGCTTGCCTCTTTGATACGGTGTCGTTTTGTTTATCCAAAGGATTGGGTGCGCCGGTTGGCTCGATGGTGGTGTCTGATACCGCGCGTATTCAGAAGCTTCGTCGCTTGCGAAAAATTTTTGGTGGCGGGATGCGACAAGTGGGGATTTTGGCGGCTGCCGGTATTTATGCGCTGGAACACCATGTGTCGCGATTGGCGGAAGATCATGTAAATGCCAAGCATCTGGCACAATTGCTATTAGCGATTCCTGGCCTTGCGGTCGATGTGGAATCGGTCGAAACGAATATGGTGATGTTCCAAGTGCCGCAGTCCTCCAAATCCACCGAGCAATTACTCGAGGATTGCCGTAAAGCAGGGGTGTTGTTGAATGCAGTTGGCGCCCGGTCCTTTCGTGTGGTGACGCATTTGGACGTCAATCGTGAGGATATGGAAGCTGCGGGGCAGATTTTCGCACGCGTGTTCGCCGGCTCGTAAATGCTTGATGGTGTTTGGGTTCGTTGACAGGAGGTGATGACCCTCCTACAATTTTCGGTCTAACTAAGAAAGAGGGGGTCGCGTGAGTTCTTTTCCAGCTGTTTCGTTTCAACAGATTTCACAGATTTTGGAATTGACTGATCATTTAGAAATTTCTCGTGAGGCCGTGGAAATACCTCTCTCACCTGAACGTCCAGGTGCAGTCCGTCGTCTAGCCAATGGGAAAATCGAGATTGTGGTGGATGCCGATCTGCCATTCAGCGAATGGTTGCCAACGGTTCGTCAGACGGTTCAATCATTGATGGGGGAAGATTCAACCACCGAATAATATCTATGGCAAAGGGTCAGCGCACAAAGGAACATTAACGGATGGCGGTTCGTGATCGAGAATGGCCGGGTTATACTATTTGGTATTGTTGCCAGGACTGTGGCCGTTTGTGGACGTATCAGGGGACTGATGTGGTGGCGCTGGATTTGAGTTCTTCGTTGGGACCGGCAAGAGTTGGTGAAGGGGTACAGGCCAGAATGTGTTCGATTTGCGAGGGCCGGTGTGATGGGCCAGCCGCAGAGATCTGATCGGGTATTCCAATTTTCCAATAGATGAAGAAGCCTGTTGAAGAGGCTTCGATTAGATTTTGAAGAAGAAAATCTTCCCTCCCTCGTTACGAGCCGACCACCACTGCTCGGCCTTTCATGTCGGTTTCCCCAGAGCTTTCCGTTGTTTTTTCTACTGACCACTGGTTTGGCGTAATTGTTAAGAGGTGGCCTTTCAGGGTATAGAACTCGCCTTCCGGGATCTCCACTTGATCATTCTCCCCGACATTGATTGTCAGCACTCGTTTCCGGTTGCTGGTGTTGGT
>QIDY01000065.1 GCA_003228495.1 Nitrospirota bacterium | reverse complement strand
CACACACTTTTAGAATCGTTCGAAATCATTCAACGTCTTCTTCATCCTGTCATGCCGTTTATCACCGAAGAAATCTGGCAATCCTTTCCGCATGAAGGCATTTCGATTATGACCCAACCATTTCCCACTGAGCAGCAGAATTGGACGAATGGCCAGGCTGAACAGGATTTTTCTCTTCTCCAATCGTTTGTCACGACCACACGAACAGGTCGAGCACTTTTAAATATTCCAGCGAATCAACCACTCGCCGTTTTGGGTACAGCCACAAACGACGATGAGGCAATAAGGCTCAAGCACTTGCAGTCCTATATTGAGTCCATACTTCGCTCAACATTGACTCTTACTCCCAAAACAGATTGGCCAACTGATCGCATTTTGCAACTGGTGACTGGGAATCTGACAATTGGTATCCCCGTGGAACCCAACCTGGACCTACAACAAGTCGTCAAAAAAGTAAAAAAACAGGTTGAGGCCAAAAACAAAGAATACAGCCGTCTTCAAGACCGTGTGGCTTCTCCCACATTCCGCAAAAAAGCCGAGGCATCGGTTATTCAAGAATCCGAAGAACGCCTATCCAGTCTCAGAGAAGAGCTCACCTTGTTAACCAGTAGTGAACAACAACTTGCCAACATGTTGAACTAATGAGCACCAAAAAACTTGTGGCATCACCGCCACTATCCCATTTTCGAAAGATCATCCAAGCCGCCTTAGCGGAAGACATTGGCTTTGGGGACCTGACCTCCAACGCCCTTCTTACCAAAAACATGTCAGCCAAAGCGAAAATCGTGGCAAAAGATGCGATGGTTGTTGCAGGGCTGGCGGTCGCACAAGAAGTTTTCCAGCAAATCGACGACTCGCTCACATTAAAATTTCATCAACGCGATGGGGACTGGGTTAAGGCAAACACTCGACTTCTCACTCTAACCGGTAACGCCCAGTCCCTGCTTCAAGCTGAGCGGGTTGCACTTAATTTCATACAACATCTCTCGGGAATCAGTACCTTAACCCATCTATTTTGTCATGCGGTTCGTGATCTTTCTGTAAAGATTGTCGATACCCGAAAGACCACACCCGGGCTCCGCTCTCTGGAGAAATGGGCGGTCTGTTTAGGAGGGGGCTACAACCACAGATTTTCCCTGCAGGATGGCATTTTGATTAAAGACAATCATATTATGATTCTCTCAGCTCACAAGATTACGCTGAGCCAAGCATGCCAATTAGCCAGAAAACAGGCCCCTCATGGGCTTCGAATAAGCGTAGAGGTTGAAACACTGGCACAAGTTCGCCAAGCCCTTCAAGGCAAAGCCGATGTCATTTTGCTAGATAATATGTCCCCATCAAAAATTCAGCAGTCAGTGGACACCATTAAAGGTCAAGCGTTAGTTGAAGTTTCCGGAGGTATCACGCTGAACAATATTCGTGAAATGGCCAAGGCGGGGGTAGATGTCATATCTATCGGCGCACTGACCCATTCCGCTCCCGCAATGGACCTATCAATGAACATCATATCGTTAAGCTCTGAACGGAAACAGAGAAAGAGGTAAATCCACACTTGATGTTTTCTTTATTACCATCTTCCTTGTATTAGCCGTGCTATCTCCAGAAACATTAGCAGCCTTACTTCCGACAAAAACACTAAAACAATCACTTTTCGTTTTTGACGAACTTCTTTCGACCAATACATTTGCCCTAGAACTCGCCAAGAGCCCTATCCCACAGGGCACAGTTATACTCGCAGACAGACAAACGGCAGGTCGAGGTCGATTACAACGATCATGGTTTTCACCGCCAGAAGCCAATATTTACGGATCTCTTATTTTCTCCTTCAATAATCAATTCCAAGCCATTGGATGGATTCCCTTGATGGCCGGTACTGCTATTGCCCTAGCCATCGAGGACAACACAAATATCGACATCACCCTGAAATGGCCCAATGACATCTTGATCTCTGAACGCAAGGTTGGCGGAATTTTATGCGAATCCTTCAAGAGGAACTCAACAGAGACCTGCGTGGTAATTGGATTTGGAATTAATGTCAATCTTCCAGAATCCTCCTTTCCGAAAGAGCTTGAGCCTATTGCCACATCCCTACAAATCCAATCCCATCAGACTCTCGATCGCCATCATCTCCTCAAATCTATCATCACGGCACTGGAACAGGCCTGGGAAACACTCATCTCACAAGGCCCACAAGCCTGCCAGCTTGCGTACATCTCGCGTTGCAGCACTTTGGGGAAACAGATTCGGGTTCAATTTCCTGATGGCAGCGAATTGGAGGGTATGGCACAATCCATTGGTGAACAGGGTCAATTACAAATGATCCCCTCCCCTTCCGACGCAAAGGAACAATCCGCTAGGATACTGGATGTTCATGCCGGAGATATTCGTCACATCAGAAAATCTGACTTTCAATAAACATTGCCCATCAAGTGCTACTTTAGATTTTAGGTTTACCATGCTACTCGCTATAGACATTGGGAATTCACAGATCGTGTGCGGTGTGCTCCGAAAGAGCACATTGCTAGCCAACTGGCGGCTATCGACCGATCCCAGCAAAACATCCGATGAGTACGACATGACCCTTCGGTCCTTGCTTGCGATTCACAAGGTAAACCTTGCAAAGATACAGGGCTGCATCATGACGAGTGTGGTCCCTCCCCTCACTCACGCTTTTGAGGCATTACTCCATTCACTCGTGGGGCAAGCTCCAATTATCATGACAACCTCATGCCCGCATGGACTCATTCTTCGATATGACAACCCGGAGGAAATTGGAACGGACCGCCTGGTCA
>QIDY01000300.1 GCA_003228495.1 Nitrospirota bacterium | reverse complement strand
AACACAATGACCTGGACATCCGACAAATCGGGCAAGGCATCTAGCGGAGTGCGAGCCATCACCCAGATTCCCCAGCCCATGAGAAAGAGAACCAGCAACCCCACCAGAAAACCATTCCGGGCGCTCCACCCGATAATTCGCTCAATCATTGGGCGCCTTCCCCTTCTTCTTTTTTCATATCCATCTTCTTATCCATTCCACCCATATCCATGCCGCCCATGTCCATCTTGCCCATCTGAGCCTGTTCCATTTTGATCCCGCCCATCCCCAAGGCTCCCATCATGTTACTCGTGACCATAAGGCGGCTTTCCGAATCCAATAAAAACGTACCCGACGTGACGATGCGCTCGCCTTCTTTCAACCCGGTGGTCACCTCGAAGAAGGAACCCATCTTTGGCCCGAGCGTGATTTCCCTCGGTTCAAACATCCCTTTCTCATGTGCGACGAACACGATTTGTCGGAGTCCGGAGTCGAGCACGGCCTGGTCCGGTATGGCCAGACGAGGACCTCGATCCACTTGGATGAGAACCGTGCCATACATGTCAGGTTTCAGCCGAACTTGGGGATTGGGGAATTCAAGGCGCACCTGTACGGTGCGGGACTCTTTATTGAGATAGGGATAGATATAGGTCACACGTCCGGGAAATGTTTCTCCGGGGAAAGACTCCAAGGTGAGTGTCGCTGACTGTCCTAACTGAATAAAAGGGAGTTCATATTCGTACACTTCCGCCTGAACCCAAATCGTGGAAAGATCCGCAATCGTGTACATGGTCATCTCAGGTTTAACGAACATACCCTGAAATGCGGTTTTGTCGATGACATAGCCGCTGATCGGGGAAAATATCGTCACGGAGGTGGTTGGAGTTCCCCGAATTTCCAATTCCTCGATCTGGTTATCGGTAAACGTCCACAGGCGTAATCGATCACGGGCTGCATCAACGAGTTGTTCAGCCTGCTGATGAACCTGAGGGAGTGGGCTCTGCTGAACGTCGTCAAAGGCCCGCAAGGCCAGAACAAATTCCTCTTGCGTCGCGACTAACTCAGGGCTATAGAGCGTGAAGAGGGGCTGGCCTTTTTTTACAGGTTGCCCGGTAAAATCAACGTGCAGGTTTTCAATCCAACCCGAAATCCGAAGATTGACATGGGTGATGCGCTGTTCGTTATACGTGACCCTGCCTACCGCTCGAACCGTCGTTGAAAGTCGGCGTTTCTCCACAACAGCTGTTTGCACCCCAATCATTTGTTGCTTGAAAGGTGAAACCATCAGTGATGCCTGTGGAGACTCCATAGCAGAGTGATCCGACATGGGCTTCATCTCCATGCCTGCCATCTCCTTCATGTTCTGAGTGTCAGGCTGAAAGACCTCTGTCATGGTCACAGGGGGTTGAAGTCCTAGCTTTTCGTTTAACCACCATCCACTTCCAACAAGGGCAAGTATCCCAAGGGCGATAGCAATCCAACGAATTTGACCCAAAGAGCGTTGTGGTATCTTCATGAGGAAACCTCCCTTTTCACAATTCCATCCCGACCACTCGTTCGAGTGACGCCACCCGTTGTTCCCGATCCACGAGCGCACGAAAGTATTCAAGCCGATACGTGATTAGGGCCCGTTCCGCATCGATCAGATCCAGAAAGTCGGTTCGGTCCGTCCGGTACCCCGCATTGGCGGCTTTCAGGGTTTGCTGGGCTTGCGGGAGAACCGTTGTGGTATAGAGTTCCACCACTCGTTCCGTGGCCTCGATTTGCGCCGCGAGATCTTGAATTTGGAAGCGGGTCAGGTTTTCCAAGGTCTGCTTTCTGGACCGTGCGAACTGGACCTTTGCCGTCGCTTCTCGAACCCCCGCGTCATATTTAGGTTTCGTCCAAAAGGAAAACGGGATGTTCAACGTGACATTTCCCCCAAACCCATTATCCGTATTGTGGTTTTGCCAGCGTTGCAGCTCCACTCGCAGTTTCGGGTAATACTGGAGGCGGGCCAGTTTGGTTGCCGATTCAAACTGAGCGACAGCCAGATCGGCCTCTTGGAGCTCGGGCCGCAGGCGAAGAGCCTGATCCACAAGTTGGTCATGTGTCAGGAGCAGGGGCTGGGTAGGGGGCTTGCGGGGAGGGCCGAGTGGAGACTGAGGGCTGCGATCCAAGAGGGTGTTTAAGTAGGCCTGGGTCGTCTGTCGGCGTTGCTCCAGGATGGGCAGCCGTTGATAGAGCTTCGCCAATTCCACCTGCGCTTGCAGCACATCGACCTGCGTCCCTTTGCCGACGCGGAACTTGGCATTGGCAATCTGAAAAAACTGCTTGAGCAACTTGATCTGTTCATGGTGGATCTCAATGGCTTTGTGGGCATAAAACAGCTCATAGTATGTTGCCTTGACGGCTTCAGTAATTTCGCGCTCTTTGGCAGCCAAGCGTTGGGCCGCCTGATCGGCTTCACGGGCAGCCACGTTCTCCTGCTGCGACAACACACCAGGAAAAGGGAATCGCTGCGCCAACCCGTAGATCGTCCTTTGGCTCTTGGTCAGATCCAGCGACTCTGGGGTGTTCCAAAGCTGAATCTTCACCTCTGGATCCTCAAGTGTGCGGGCTTGAGGAATGCGTTCTTGCATCGCTTTGACCTGCTCCCGAAAAGCGGCCACTTCGGGATTCTGATCGAGTGCCTCCTCGACCAAAGGACCCAGTTCCAATGGATTCGTTTCGATGGGCGTTTCCGCGCCGACCATCTGCCAGAAAAGACCATTGAGAATAGCCACGTTGATGAGAGTCCAGGCAAAAGTGAGAGTTCCTCGACTCATAGTTCACTCCTTCATCGTGCTTGT
>QIDY01000369.1 GCA_003228495.1 Nitrospirota bacterium | reverse complement strand
GAGAGGTAAATGCAAACGTGGGAGGTTTGCCCCATCGACGAATTTCCTGGTTGTCTCGTTCGTCGTTTCCAACTGGGACGGACTCCTGTGGCACATTGGGTATGGCGAGCGCGTGCTCGCGCAAAGGTTCTTCAACTGTTCGTAATTCCAATTCCAATGTTTGAATCTGTTCGCGGACTTGACTTTGTTTCGTTTGAGCTCGGCAATACGGTCCGATCCTTGTTTTAATCGATGGCGCATTTCTTCGACCTGGCGAATCAAGGCCCGGCGCTTTTCGGAAAGGGATTGTATGGTGTCCCACGGAACGTCGATTCCGCGAGAGCCTAGTTGGGCCCTGAGGGATTCAAGCTGGTCACTAAGCAAGCGGGGATCGTGCATGGTTGCGTCGGAAGGAATTCGAATCTATCATGGGGCCTCATCTCAGTCAATGAACGAAGTAGAACAATTCTAGCTTTCTAAAACAGGATTTTCTAGATGCCTTATCTCTTTCCCTATGAAACCGAATTTGTGGTCATTATTGTTCTGGTCATTATGGGGTTGTTAATTGCCCGGCGGATTTTCCGGAAGCGGCATCAGATCTAATGCGGCGGAAGCCCGTCGTGTCCTATGTTAAATCATGGGTAACTACTCAGGTATTTAGGCTAAAGACTGAAGGGTATCACTCATAATACCCCCAGTGTTAGATGATGGCGCATGAGTTGGTTCCTAAAAGCCTTCGGCCTTCGGTCTATCCACCTGAGTAGTTACAATCACGGTTCATAGGCGGAAAATTTTGGTATAGGGAAGCAGCATCGCGTTGGTTCTCGCCCGAGATGCGTGTGTATTGTCTTTTTCCAGGGTGCTCTCTATAATTCATTTCCATTTTTTACAGAAAGGAATTATCTTGCCAACAACAGAAATTGTGCGGAGCGAAAACCGGGGTCCCCGGGACCTTCGTCCGATTAAAATAACGCGTCCGTTTACGAAATATGCCGAAGGGTCGGTTCTGATTGAAATGGGTGAGACGAAAGTCATCTGTACCGCCTCGGTGGAAGAAAAAGTCCCGCCATTTTTACGCGAAAAGGGGCAAGGATGGATCACGGCCGAATACGGCATGCTTCCTCGGTCGACGCATGACCGCATGTCGCGAGAAGCCAGTAAAGGAAAACAAGGGGGGCGGACCTTGGAAATTCAACGCTTGGTGGGCCGGGCCCTTCGTGCAGTTACCGATATGCATCAAATGGGGGAGCGGACGGTGTGGATTGATTGTGACGTCATTCAAGCTGACGGCGGCACTCGAACCGCCTCAATTACCGGTTCGTTTATCGCGCTGGCCGATGCCTTTGCCACCTTGAAAACGAAAAACCGCATTACCCAATGCCCTTTGCTTGACTATTTGGCCGCTATTAGCGTGGGCAAAGTGTGCGGTGAAATTCGATTGGATCTGGCGTATGACGAAGATTCTCAAGCTGATGTCGACATGAATCTTGTCATGACCGGCAATGGCCGATTAGTGGAAGTGCAGGGCACGGCTGAGCATGCCCCATTTTCAAAACAGGATCTGGATGAATTTTTAGCATTGGGATGGAGTGGTATTCAGGATTTAGTGAAGCTCCAAAAGGATTTGATCGGGAGTTTAACGTAGTTGGGTTCCGCGAATAAGACGGCGGTGGTCCTGGCCACCAGGAATCAGCATAAAATCAAAGAAATTCGAGCATTGCTTGCCGATTTGCCGGTTACCTTTCTCTCGTTAGCAGATTTTCCTGATTTACCCGAGGTCGTTGAGGATGGCGCAACGTGTCAAGAGAATGCCGTCAAAAAAGCCAAGGAAACAGCAGCCGGGACTGGTCATTGGGCTTTAGCCGATGATACGGGTTTGGAAGTGGAAGCCTTGGGCGGCAGGCCAGGCGTCTATGCGGCTCGATATGCCGGAGAGCATGCGACCTATGCGGATAATTGCGAGAAGTTGCTGGATGAACTTAAATCGATTCCTCACGAGCAACGGGGGGCTCGGTTTCTCACGGTCATGGCCCTGGCAGATTCTCAAGGCCATACCGAGGTCGTTGAAGGTGCGTTACAGGGACAAATTACCGAACGATTTTACGGGAGCCAAGGATTCGGGTATGATCCGGTATTCTATGTGCCCGAGTCCCACAAAACGTTGGCCGAAATGACTCTTGCTGAAAAAAATGCCTGCAGTCATCGAGGACTGGCCTTGCGATTAACCAGAGATCTGCTGAAACAACAACTTGATACCACGCCATCAGTCGGGGCGTAGCGCAGCCCGGTAGCGCGCCTGCTTTGGGAGCAGGATGTCGGAGGTTCAAATCCTCTCGCCCCGACCAATAAAATCAACAACTTACGCGGTATTGTCAATTTAACTGCCGAAGGGCGCAATGAAACCGCTTAGCACAATCCCTTATGCACAGACCGCTTCCTGCCAAACCTGAAACGCCTGCGCTCGTAATATTCGATAATTGACCGCCTGCAAGAGGTGACGGCCGAGACGAAAGAGATTCTGTGTGAGTCCGTGCAGCGTCAGAAAACGTTGCGCCTGAGTGGGGGAGGAAAACCTTCGCATATGCCGCTCACGTTGGCGCGACGGTTCGTGCGAGACTTCGGCTCGGTTATTCGCATAGACGTGGTTGATGTGATTGACCGAGGGCATGATCGTCCGATGAGCCGCATCATAGCTTCGAAGTTTGTCGGTCACCAACCATCGGGGTTCACCACCTTGGCCTTTGATCAAGCGACAAAAAAAGCGTTCAGCTGCACGCTGATTGCGACGGCGTTGCACGAGAATATCAATGACATCGCCATCTTGATTGACCGCACGCCAGAGGTAGTGGCGCTGCCCTTGAATGGTGACAAAGACTTCGTCGATATGCCACGTATCGCCTAAGCGGCCTTGCCGTTTTTTGAGTTTTCGAGCATAGTCCGGCCCAAACTTCTGACACCATTGCCGAATGGTCTCATAGGTCACAGAGATGCCACGTTTGGCCAGTAATTCTTCGACCTCACGGAAGCTGA
>QIDY01000152.1 GCA_003228495.1 Nitrospirota bacterium | reverse complement strand
TGTTCAAAATGGGAACCATTCGCGAATGTCCCAGGGCGCATAATGCCCACCCATATTCGATGAGTACATTCGGATTTGGAATAAGTCTATCTTCTTCTGTTTTTCCAATGAAAGTCAGATCCGGGACAAAGACTGCAGCCTCTGAGATTTTCTGAAAAATCACGTCGGTGATTGGTGGAGTTCCAGGCACTCCCTTTGTGTCTTTGTCCAATTCTAAGGGGCCATCTCGTTCCGCTTTAAGGATTTCAATATCATTGGAAACTTCCTTGATCGCTTTTTTAAGGGCCTCTTCGATAAATGTTCGATTGGTGGAATTTGGACGATCGCTTTGCCAAGAATAAAATATGGTATTTGCCATGAGACTCCTGAAGTTTGAAGTTCAGTCCTAATTGTCACTTGAATTATGCGAAATCTTGAAAGGAACAGGCTATAGTCATTTCAAAAATTTTCCGCTTTGCTCGACCTCAACATGCATGGTTTTATCTAAATTGCCCGAACTGGAAATTATTTGCATTCATGATAGATGCCGGGTTTTCGGCCCGGCAGCCGAGCCCCTTTTGTTCCGGCAAAAGTAGCCAAAACCAGTGACGCCCCGTCCGGCCTCATTCAAAGAGATGGACGCAAGGCACGGGAGGGCGAGCCAACTCGCTGCGCTCAAACAAGGCTCGCCGGCTCATTTAGAGCGTCCACCCAGAGGGCCGGGCGGCAGGCGTCGGACCTAGGGAGACGAAGATTGCAGGGATCCAGATGAAAGAGCGCGGAATCATATATTCCGTATGATCCTACATTACAGCTCTTTGGAGTTTCTTAATGGGAGCGCCCCGGCCTGATAGGCGAGTTCCAGGGCTTCTTCGAGCCAGGCAAGGCGTTGGGCGGGTGTGGCTGATGATGACTGCTTAATATGACTACGTGCTGCTTCCTTAAACGTTCCCATTGTCTCTTGGGTAGGAGTTGGAGGTTCTGATTGCTCACCCATCAGTGGCTCCTTCGCGTTGTTTTTGGATCTGCTCTAACTGTTCAATGTTGAGCAGATCTTGGGGGCGGCCAGCTAATCGTTTCAGATGAATGAGATCAACCAGTGATGCAATTCTAATGGAAACCGTATCTACTTGGACGGTTATTGAGCGACCCCAAATGTCTTCAAAGGGAATAGGATTCTCCACAAAGAGATCCACAATCCGAAGGGGATTTTGGGGATCAATCATCGAAAATACTTGCATATTCTTTTCTCTATTCCAGGTTTGGCGGGTTTGGGGATTGGCAAAGGCAGTCGGGTCAAGAGGCAATTGTGGCACAAGCCCGAATGTCGTCAAAGTTGAAATAACTTTTTCGGCTTGCTCATGAGCAAGATCAACCATGAGGTCAATATCCACGGTTAACCGTGGGTATCCATGCAAGACGGTAGCGAGGCCGCTAACTACCACATAGCGAATGTTGGACTTACTTAATGCGTCGAATAATGGGGCGAAAATAGCCATAGGTTATCTCTAGAGATGAGGGATTTCCGGGATAGGTTATTTTAGCACGTCTTTGGAGATTCCATTTGTGTACTAATGATGGCCTCAAGTGATGCAGGAGAATAGGTTGGGGGTTTGACCCATTTACCGTCTTCGCGTTTGTAGCCGCCCACTTTACTCATGTTGGAGCGGTGAACTTCTTTAAACACCGGTTCCATATCGATTCCTAAAGAAACCGCGGTGCCATAGACGACGTATAACAAATCGGCTAATTCCTTGGCCATGGCCGACAAGTCGTTGCTCTGCATGGCTTCTTGGAATTCATCGAATTCTTCCTGAATGAGACGACTCCGAAGGGTTTGTGTGGGTTCGTCGGGAAGGGCGGGGCGGGGAGCTACGTGGATATTAAATTGTTGGTGGAATTCCTGGACCATTTGTTGCGCGTGATTCAATGGTAACCTCCCGACTTTTCTCTTTGATAAAAGTCCCCGTCCTTACAAAGGAGGGGGAAATTATTGACTGTTATCTATAGTAAAAGCCTTGTCCTTGGCATGGTGGAGAAAAGATAGATTCCTGCCAAAAACTTGCAGGAATGACTATAAGGATTTCATAGCAAACTATAATGCAAGGATCAAATAGATATCGTTGACGTTGGTTCTGGTGGGACCGGTGATGATGTGGCCGCCGACTTTTTTGAAAAAATTGTAACTATCATTGTTGTTGAGGAATTGAGAAATATCGATTCCCTTCTTGGCAGCTTGTTCAACAGTCAATCCGTCCACAAGTGCGCCGGCTACATCGGTTGGCCCATCGATGCCGTCCGTGCCAAACCCTGCCACAAACACATTGTGGAGTCCAGCTATCTCTTGAGCCGCCGCTAACACGGTCTCTTGTGCTCTGCCGCCTTTTCCTTTTCCAGTAACGGTGACTGTAGGTTCGCCTCCTGCAATGAAGCAGGCTGGTGGACGAATCGGATTCTCTGATTCACGAATATCTTTGGCCATTGCTCCAAGAATTGAGCCAAGGTCTTTGGCTTCACCCGGAAATGGAGAATCAAGAATATACGGGCGGAGTCCCAATCTTTTGGCTGCATTGGCTATACCGTCAATGGCCGTTTGATTATTGGCCAGAATAATGGACCGATTGTGTGGGAAATGCCGTCTTCGACTTTTCCATGTTTCGGGGAGATGGCCTTGGATGCCTTGATCCAGATGTTTCCGAACTCGTTCAGGAATGTTCCTCCAAACCTGATAGTGCTTCAGAATCGTTTTAGCTTCTTGGAAAGTGGTGGGATCTGGGACGGTTGGTCCAGAGCCCATCGTGGCCAAGTCATCTCCCATGACATCAGAAACGATGACGGTAAGGATTTGGGC
>QIDY01000282.1 GCA_003228495.1 Nitrospirota bacterium | reverse complement strand
GGGAAGAGGATGTCCGGCCTGTCGGACGAACGGCGCGAGGTGTGCGAGGTATTTCGTTGTCTAAAAAGAATGTCGTGATCGGGATGGTCACGATCACGGGCGAATCGCAATCCTCCATTTTGACCGTCACGGAGCGAGGCTATGGCAAACGCACGCAAGTCGAGGAATACCGCACGCAGTCTCGAGCGGGCAAAGGTGTGATAAGCGTCAAGGTGACCGATAAAAATGGACCGGCCATTTCCTTTCATCAAGTGTGGGAAGCCGATGAGATCATGCTCATGTCCGCCGAAGGCATGATACTGCGGGCCCGTATGGCTGACCTTCGCGAAATCGGGCGCAATGCCCAAGGGGTGCGATTGATGGACCTACCCGAAAATGATCGCCTTGTCGGAGTGGCAAAACTGGCCGAGACGGATGAAGGGGACGCCTCTGAAACATCTGGGGAGGATAGCGCAGAGGCTCCCGATTCAGGCCCTGAACCTGATGCCTAAGATCATGCTCAAGATTCGTCCTCGGGAAGAGGATGTTGTACCGTTCCTTTTAGGAGGCTGTCCGAGATGAGATTGATCTTTAAAAGCAGTGAGAAGTAAAAAGTGAGTAGCTAGAGAGAAGAAAAGGCAAGTTCTTTCTTCGTTCTTACTCCTTACTTTTCACTTCTACCTTCTCACTTCAGCTACATCCTCGTGACGTCCAAGAAAAAACGGTTAGACCCCATTGTCAAAATGGGTTTAGGCATTTTGCTCGGAGGCTTTTGTCTCATCGCCTTTGGCATGTACCTCTCTCGCCCAGACCGATCCATTCCCCCGTATAGCCTTGGAGCTCAAGAGGGGACCTTGGTCGCCCTTCACCTGCCTTCCTGGACCAGTGATCCTGAAATTGAAAGTTTAATCAAGCGGTTCGGCGACGTAGGTCGAACGACCCGCGATTTTGCCAAAATGAAAATTCGTCCAACCACACCTCAAGATTCACGCGGACGCTATCAAACCATTCAGATCATTATTTTTTCAAATCCTTCCTGGGCCGAGCCGGATACCGTTCAGCGGTATGTCGCGGGATCTTCAGGGAAAGAGGAACAAAATGAGGAAGCGGCCTTTCGAAATGAATTTGAAGCGGCCGTTCGAGCCGGCTATCGCGTGGACGATACTGGTCATGCGGGATGGATTGGGCCCTGGAATCGGAGCCAGTCGAAAGATCGAACCCTGACGATGCAGTGGATCTTCCAAGAACCTTGGCCACAAGCGGAAGCAGGGACTATGTCTTCTCCAGAGTAGAAGGCGGTGGCTGTGAAAGGGATTTCGTGATGGTCTGAGCAAGTAATGCTTGCAGATCGGGATTGCCCAATTGTTCAGTTAAGGCGGCGGCAAAGGGTGAAGGAAGGACGGGGGGTATAATAGAAGAAGCCTGCGGAGTTGGGGAGAATGCGGGAGGTTTTTCTGGAATTGAGCCAATTCGTAAAATAATGTCCGTGAGGGCCAGTTCAGGCAGGATCGAGTGGATGGCTTCTAAAATGCCGGCCTTTAAAAACACTAATTGCTGAAGCCAAATGGAATTATCCGCCACAAGATATAATTTTTTATAGCGAATGTTCTCAGGGTAGGAATGCTTGGCAATAGTCTGACCAACCAACCCCTCCCATTCTTGCTGTAAGCGAGATTCCGACAGCTTCAAGCCCAGGGCGCTGCCCTTGGACACATCTTGCAAAACAGCCTGAATTGACTCAAACGCACTCATGATAGTTACATTGTAGCGAAACGCACCGGTTGATTCATCTGTAGCGGGAACATTTTTTCAACTCTAGCTTCTCCAAACCTGGTAAACCCTGCAGGTATTTGTATCACTCCCGATAGCTGGGAGTGGTAAGGTACAATACGCCATGGCCAAACACAAGCAGGACTCTTCCAACAAAGTCGTCGGCACTAATCGGAAGGCTACCTATGACTATTTCATAGAAGAAAAGGTCGAAGCGGGGCTGATTCTGGTGGGTACCGAAGTCAAAGCCTTGCGGGAAGGCCATTTAAACTTGCGTGATAGCTACGCTTCGATCGCCAACGGCAAAGCCGTGCTCCATAATTGCCATATCGGTACCTATAGTCATGGCAATCAAATGAACCATGAACCCCTTCGGCCTCGAACGCTGCTGCTCCACAAAAAAGAAATTGAACGGTTGATGGACAAAGTGAAACTCAAAGGTCTCACCATTGTGCCGCTTCGCTTGTACTTTAATGATCGGGGACGAGCTAAGCTGGAACTGGCAGTGGCGCGTGGGAAGAAAACCTACGACCGGCGTGAAACCATAAAAAAACGCGAAGCTTCCCGTGAAATCGACCGCGCCATGAAAGACTCGCGAAAAGTGTGAGAGTAATTTGGGTTGTAAGCAACAGGCTTAGAATAAAAATACTAACTTTAATGTTTTCCCCTACTAAATAACCTTGACCTCCACGAATACTAGATGAGTCAGAAATTGATTAGTTGATTATCCTTTGTGATATTATCACCCATCCCCATTGCGTCAGTTTCATCCTAATTATTTTTAAAAAAATTTCTACAGGAAATATGTTTGGATTTCCCAAAGCAGACAGACCACAAGGAGGTCAGTTTAAGAGGAATTTACTGAAGTCGGTCATTTTCCAAGTAAAGTTTGAACGAGCCGAGGACGTTGTAGCTGATTTTAAGGCAAGACGAGAAACGCTGAAAAGTAGACTACCCATTACAAATTCTATTTTACAAAATTTTGCCGAGGTAAGATTTGAGAAAGATAAAGATTTGAGAAAGATAAAACGCCCATTATTCAGACAGCTAGCAGTCCAAACCATGGCTATGAATTTAAAACAGAAGATAATAATAAAACGTTAGTTATTACTGAAGATACGCTTTCCTATACAATTGCTGGACCTTCATATCAAAGGTTTTCGGTAGCTGTTTCGGAAATAATAAAAGACTTCTTTCCTATATTGAAAGAAAGCCATGTTTCAAATTTCACTCGTATCGCGATCAGAAAAATTAATCTAATTGAACCTATTGAACCGACCTATTCCAATAAAGACCTTCTTTTAATGGCCTTCAATAAAGATCTTATACATAATATAGCTTCTTTTTCTGATATGACACCGGTAGCCTCTGGTGTCACAAATGTTACAATGGAAAAAGCCGATAAAAGATTAAATATCGTGTATGGCCTACTCGCTCCCAGCCAAAAGAAGGGAAAGAAGCGAATTTTGTTAGATATGGACCTGTTCTTCTTGAATCAAAATGTCCCGTTAAGCTCGATTGAAGCGAAATGGACAGAGATTAATGACGAGATTTTTAATATTTTTAATTGGGCGATTAGTGGCGAATTGAAAGCCGACTTATTACCGAATTAGGAGAAAATTATGTCAGGTACATTTGCTTTCAAGATTAGTGATGTTGAAGCCAAGGAAGTGGCACCGATTGTTGAAGAGCATAGCCAAGGGGCTGAGGAAGTATCTGAATATTTTGAGCGGTTTGAAGAGTTAGTCAGTTCGTTAAAGGAATTAGAAGAAATTCAAAAAGAATGTTCTCAACGGAATTGGGAAGGGATGGATGAACTCCCAATCACAAAAAATACGGTGGGAAAAGCGAGAGAACTTCTATTCAAAGCCGCCAAATTGCCACATGATATTCAGTTGCCTAGCCTTACGCCTACTTCTTCCGGTTGGATTGAAATGGAATGGTATAAAAAGAAAGGGTATAGGTTGGCGATACGATTAAACGGTCAAGGTGTCTTTATCTATTCAGGATTAATGGGTATTGGTAAAGACTCGAGTGGAAACGATGTGGAGAAAGATACTCGTGGAAGGAGTATCCTTACAGACGAAGCTCTTCCTGATGAGATAAAAGACAATTTATCTAGATTATTTAACATTCTTATAGCGTAAACTTCTGATGGCTTTCGATGAACATGATATCGTCACTCGGTTTGTATTTGGGCGACACAATATTAAGAAAAGAGAAAATCATTACGGAATTTCTGAAATAATTGTACAACCAGAGGCATTTGAGCCTGAGAGAAAAAGAAACGATCTTTCTGTTTCTAAAATTTCAGATTTGAAATTAGGATCTGACGAAAGAAGTATTTGGTTTATTGGAAAGTTTGTTGAACAAGAGAGGCAGGCTGGAGGAAATCCATCAAATTTGTATGGTCGAGCAGATTTATCAATCTTCCAGATTAGAGACTTAACTCTTGAAGTGGTTCCAGCCGAACCGCCACCGAGGCATGCAAATATTAAAAATTTTCCCCCATCTAGCACAGCAACAGATTCGGAAAGTTTTCAAATTCAACAAAAATTAGCTGATTGCGCCGAAGGGTTCTTAGGTATCGAAGTAGTACCAGAAATTTCCCATATTCTCAGTGAAGACGTTATCGTAAAAGCAGAATTTTCAGAGGATTCCTTCTTAAATTAGCCTTCCCATTTTCTTTAACCTTTCTTTCCCTTCGCCTATAGTAGCCACTTCATCTGGTATCTTTCCTGTGGGCAATCGGAGGACAGATGTGGCAGTCCTAAAAATATATTCAGCGGAATTTAAAGCGAGCTGTGGGACGGTTGAACAGTTTCTCAAGCCGACGCTTCCCGAGGTAGCCATTGTGGGGCGTTCCAATGTTGGAAAATCGTCGGCTATTAATTGCCTGGTCAATCACAAAGGATTGGCCAAGGTCGGTAAGACACCAGGAAAAACACAGACCATTAACTTTTTTCAGATTAAAACCAGTGGCCCGAAATTCATGTTGGTGGATCTTCCAGGCTATGGGTTTGCCAAAGTGCCTGAGCGGGTGCGGGAGCTATGGGGGCCGTTGATTGAAAGCTTTTTCAAAAACAGAGAAAATCTGCGCGGGGTGATCATGCTAGTGGATTCTCGAAGAGTCCAAGACTCCGATCGGGACATGATGGCATGGGTGAATCAATTAAACATACCTATAATTCTTGTCGCCACCAAAG
>QIDY01000212.1 GCA_003228495.1 Nitrospirota bacterium | reverse complement strand
ACGCCACGCCCTTCTTCGCATTCTCGAATGATGGAAGAAGACACGACATCCCGGGTGTCCAATTCATTAACAAAGCGTTCGCCTTTGGCATTCACCAAATGGCCGCCTTCGGACCGTATCCCTTCAGTCACCAGCACACCCACCAATTGTTCAGGATACACTCCCCCTGACGGATGGTATTGGAAGGTATCAATATGTACGAGAGGCACTCCCAACCTATAGGCCAACACCAACGCATCACCAGTAGCGCCAAAATGGTTGCTTGTAGGAAAACCCTGAATATGCAAACGGCCGATACCGCCAGTAGCCAATATGACGGCCTTGGCAGCCACAACAATCAACCGCTTGTTATCCAAATCTCGCATGATGGCTCCCGTGCAGGTTCCCTGGCCATTACTCAACAATTCCACGGCTGCAGCAAATTCCAACAACGGGATTTTTTTATTCAAGACCTCATCTTTTAACACCCGCATGATTTCCAAACCGGTGTAGTCTGAACACGTCACGAGGCGCGCTTGGGAACTACCCCCGCCTTTTTTGACATGCAAATTGCCATCGGAATCCCGATCAAACAAGACACCCAATTCCAACAGCCACTTGCCAATCGATGGCCCTTCCTCCACCATGACTTTCAAGAGCTGATGGTCATTTTTCATTTGACCACCCTTCAGCGTATCCAGGAAATGCTGAACGGGAGAATCATCAGGGCCCACCGCAATTTGCATACCTCCTTGAGCCATCACGGAATTGGAATCTCCCAAACGAAGCTTGGTGGCTAAAAGAACATCGGCCCCTTGCGCATGCGCGTGGAGTGCCGCCGCGCACCCAGCTCCGCCACCGCCTACCACTAACACATCCACCGTGTAATCTGATGTCGGCACAAAGTCAGACGCAATCGGACTATCTCCTTCCAACAACGTGGCAACCTCTGTCACGGTCGATTCGCCTGCATTAGGCCCCAATTTAATAGGACGATAGGCTTCACCCCTGTGGTCAGGATGAAACTTTTTGAGCAGCGAGTCTCGCTCTTCTACAGAAAGCTTGGGCAGAGTTTGCGCCCGTCGGACATCCCGCGTCTGATGAACCAGATTGTGTTCAATAAGAAAATCCATGGGGAATGATGGGCTAGAGAATTATTGTGAGCAGGCGGAAGTGTATTGCAATTCTTCATCGGGAAGCTGCAACACCCGTTCCCAATCTTGATTAAATTTGCCTTCAGAAATTTCTCGAATACGTTTGTCGAGTCCTTCCGGTCTGTCCGTGAAATGCACACCCTGCGCCCGACTCGCATAGACCGCGACAAGGTTTGGCGCAATATCCGCGATACACACGGGGGCACACATTCCACACATGACACAATCCATGAACATTTCCGACACAGCTTTGAAATCACCAAATACCGCTTTCCACACCCCTTCCCGCACATCAATTTTCTGAGGACAGGCCTCGGTGCACGCATTGCAATTTCGGCACAGAGGGGCTTCCGGATACAGTTCAAATAAATCTTGTTTAGGATCTTTGAGCTCTTGAAGATTATAGATGGCTTTCCTCGCAGGAAAAGCCGGCATAAAGGAAAAGGACATACCATCTTCCACGGCCTTGGAGCAGGCCAAGCAGGTTTTGACCTTGGGGTCATCCTTGGTTCGATAATATGTCGCACACGCCCCACAAAAGCCACCTAAACACCCAGCTCCCCGCACGACTTCTTTCCTGGCATACCATAACGCTTTCATGAGCGTGATGCCTTCCGGCACCTGGAAGTTTTTTCCATCAATCTCTACGGTCACCATCTGAGGTTGGATGGCATTATCTTGTGCAACAGCTTGTTCAGGATTGAGAGAGTCGTTCGTCATAGTTATACAATTGCTTTCGAAGTCATAAGAAATAAGGAAATCTCCCCTTTGTAAGGAAGGAGTGGAGAGGTTGCAGTTAGTTAATTTCTCAAGGAACAGGAAAATCGTTCTGACACCCTGTATTCCATCCTCTACCCCACCTTAATCCTCCCCTTACAAAGGGCCTATTAGTTCAAGGCGTTGAGCGCCGAGCCTGCCTTAAACCAATTTATTTGAGGCTCGGTCATACTATGATTCGCTTGAATCGTGACATCCTTCCCACCTTTTTTATGGATGGTTACCGAGACTGGTTTCCCTGGGGCTAAATCCTTCAATCCCGTCACACTCACTTTATCATCTTGTTCTATGTGATCATAGTCAGCGGGATTGGCAAACGTCATTGGAAGAATGCCTTGCTTTTTCAAATTGGTCTCATGGATCCGTGCGAAACTTTTGGTGAGCACCGCCTGGACACCAAGAAATCGTGGAGACATGGCAGCATGCTCTCGACTACTCCCTTCTCCATAGTTCTCATCACCGACCACAAAAGATGCAACACCTTTCGATTTATAATCACGGGCAATTTGTGCCAACGTCAGATTGCGTTCACCGGTGAGCACGTTGTTCCCTTTTCCGGCCTCGCCGGTGAATGCATTGTTGGCCCCCAGGAACATATTATCGCTAATCTTATCCAAGTGGCCACGAAACTTAAGCCACGGACCTGCTGGTGAGATATGGTCGGTCGTAGTTTTGCCTTTGGTTTTAATCAGAATAGTCAGCTTTTCGAAATCTTTGCCATCCCAACGGGGGAACGGTTGAAGCAATTGCAGCCGTTCACTCGTGGGAGGAAGGTCCACTTCCAAGCCTTCGCCATTTTCCTCAGGAGCCACGTACCCTTCTGCTGCTTGGGCAAAACCTTGGCTGGGCAATTCATCACCTTGAGGTGGTTCCAATTTAAATTCTTTTCCATCTGCCGCTTTGAGGGTGTCATGAACCGGATCGAAGCCTAAATC
>QIDY01000271.1 GCA_003228495.1 Nitrospirota bacterium | reverse complement strand
TGCTTGCACATCGCCTCAAAAAAATGGTGGGACCTGACTCATGCATTGTGACCTTCTCACAGTTTTTCCAGAGCTGATTCAGTCGGTCGGTTCCCAGAGCATGATGAAGCGTGCCCAGGATAAAGGCTTGCTCACGCTTCGCACGCATAATCTTCGCGACTTTACCGATGACCCACATCGCTCGACGGACGATACGCCCTATGGCGGCGGTGGCGGAATGGTGATGAAGGCTGAACCCATTTTTCGAGCTATTGATGCCATTCAGCAAGCATTGGGCGCAATACGCATTCTTCTCCCTTCGCCCCAAGGCATTCGCTTTTCGCACGGATTGGCCTTGGAGCTCAGCAAGGAAACTCGACCGCTCGTGTTTATTTGCGGACATTATGAAGGCATCGACGAGCGGGTGCGCACGCATTGGTCTGTGGAAGAAATCTCTTTAGGCGATTATGTCGTGACAGGGGGAGAACTCCCTGCCCTCCTCATGATCGATGCCGCCATGCGACACATTCCCGGTGTCTTAGGAGATCCGCATTCGGCTCAACAGGAATCTTTCGTTGAATCGTTGTTGGATTACCCACATTTTACGCGTCCTGCTGACCTGCGGGGTCGGTCCGTACCGGACGTCTTGATTTCTGGCAATCACGAAGCCATCCGTCGATGGCGACGGAAAGAATCGCTCCGCCAGACCTTGCTCAAACGTCCTGATTTATTGGAACATCATCCCCTCAATACAGAAGATCAGCAGTTATTACAAGAAATTGAACACGACTATACCTCGGCGGGTTGCGATCCGCAGAGGCCTTGAAGGAGGAAAACACGCATGAACCTGTTAGAACGTTTAGAACAATCGCTTGCAACGGAGCCGGCGCCATTTTTTGAAATTGGTGACACCGTCAGGGTGAAAGTCCGAGTCACTGAAGCACGAGCGTACGGCAAAAAGAAAACAGAAGAAGAAAAAGAACGGATCCAGATCTTTGAAGGCGTGGTAATCGGCCGAAAAGGGCGGAAAGGATCGGAAACCTTTACCGTTCGCAAAATCTCTTTCGGTGTCGGAGTTGAGCGCATCTTTCCTGTGCATTCTCCTAACCTTGCCGGGATCGATGTCGTGAGAAAAGGAAAAGTCCGTCGCGCCAAACTCTATTACCTTCGGGACAAAAAAGGTAAAGCGGCCAAAATTCCCGAGCGGGAGTTTTCACGAATACCGAAAAAGAGCAAAGCGACGACGGTAGCGGCAGTCAAAGAACCGCCCTCAGAAGACACCAGCAGCTCTGAGGCTTCAGAATAGGACAGCGCCAGCACGAATCACTTGACGTCCAGTCTTGGGCCTTTCCATCTACAGAAATCAGTATGGGACCAACGGATTTCTTCGAAACATCCGCGCGAGCCTGTGGGTTCCGGCGGATTGCCGGACTTGATGAAGCTGGCCGCGGGCCATTAGCCGGACCAGTTGTCGCGGCCGTCGTCATTCTTCCTCGGCGGTGGTCCTCTGATATATTAGACGACTCCAAACTCCTTTCCGAAAACCAACGCTATACGCTGTTTACCGCCATCACAGCCCACGCACGAGCATGGAGCGTCGGGACAGCCTCTGAGCAAGAAATCGACGAATTAAATATTTTAGGTGCCACACGATTGGCCGGACATCGGGCAATCAACGATCTTGGCTCACCCCCGGATTATCTGCTTCTAGATGCCCTCCACCTTCCCACCGTCTTCATCCCTCAGCGCCCCGTGATCAAAGGCGATCAACTCTCCGTTTCGATTGCCGCAGCTTCCATCCTGGCCAAAGTTACTAGGGATCGCATTATGAAGACCTATCACGAACGATTCCCCGACTATCAGTTTCATATTCATAAGGGCTATCCAACCCCCGAGCATCTGAAGCGATTGAGACAATTCGGCCCCTGCCCAGGACATCGGCGAAGTTTTCGTCCCGTTCAGGCCTGCATACATGCTTGACTCCCTCCATGGTGTCACCCTCTCAAGCATTTGGTCGATCAGCAGAGGACCTGGCGGAACAGATGCTTCGAAAAAAAGGATATCGTATTCTTGAAAGAAACCTGCGCATAGCCGGGGGAGAATTAGATCTCATTGCTGACGACCAAGGCACGTTGGTCTTTATTGAGGTCAAAGCCCGACGGGGCAACCGATTCGGAGGCGCGCCTTATGCCGTCACCACGCGAAAAAAACAGCAAATCATCAAATTGGCCTTGTGTTATCTTTCACAACGTGGTCTAACCAACAAACAATGTCGATTTGATGTCATTCTTGCCGTTGGAACCAACGGACATACGCCTCAATTAACTCACATCGAACAGGCATTTGAGGTTTCCAGCTCCGACCGGCAATGGTAAATTAATAGAATGTGTTCCGGACCAGCCCAGAGGCCTGATCCGTCTGTTCGTTCGTGAGCGGAATATCCGCAGTCGGATAGATATAGCCCCTTCAACACCTTCAATAGGGAACTCCGGCACATCCATTCTGAGTAAACTGTATGATTCAATTATTTCATGTCACGAAATATTACGAAGGCTGTCTTGCACTGTCCGATATCTCTCTACGAATCGAAAAAGGCGAATGCGTTTTACTAACCGGCCCCAGCGGAGCCGGCAAAACCACCCTGCTCAAACTAATCTTCGGATCGGAGCACCCCGATGACGGACAAATCCTTGTCCAAAATCGTAATATTGCCAGACTCCGTCGAGCCGACGTTCCCTACCACCGCCGCACGATGGGCTTTGTCCTGCAAGATTTCAAACTGCTGCCGTATCGAACCGTCTTTGAAAATGTCGCCCTTCCCCTCATCATTCGAGGCTTATCTTCATTTGAGGCACGGCGGAAAGTGATTG
>QIDY01000201.1 GCA_003228495.1 Nitrospirota bacterium | reverse complement strand
AATCGGCAGTCAACCGCATAAGTTGGAGATGCATCTTGATGCCGACACGTTTACTCCTGCCTTAAGGCTACGGAGTTGGATGCCTGGTGATGTGTTTTGCCCGAAAGGCTTGGGCGGACGGCAGAAAAAACTTCAAGACTTTTTTTCAGATATTAAATTGCCGCGTTCCCAGCGCGCGAACGTGCCCTTATTGGTGGCCCCGGAAGGCATTCTTTGGGTTGGAGGGTTACGGGAGGATGAACGGTTTCAGGTGTCGTCCTCAACCACATCGGTCATTATTGCAAGGATTCTCGTCTAAACAGATATCCCATATGCTAACCCGGCATATCCGGAACTAAACCAGGTGGAACACTCGTAAGGCGTGAGGGGTAAAGCAGGAGGCGATAAGAAAAGAACCAGACAAAGATACGGAAGACTGCCCGTTTCCAAAAAGTTGTATTTGTCCTGAATGGCCTTTATCTCCTTGACAGACAAGGCTTTTAGAACGTCGCCAAAAATATCTTTGCAGAAAAACTGGGAATTTGTTCCTAAGAGACGAAAACAGTCAAAGTCTGGACGGAATGGACCGAAAAGGATGGGAGAATCTGGCCAAATCCTGTGCGACCGCAGTAGATCATTCTAATCTCGGACAGCTTCCTAGAGCGTATATGGTTGTCAGTTCTCAAAAATGCATGGTAGAATCAAGCGGTTCGCTTAATGGCTTCCCATTAAGTCACTAGATTGACGTTATTGAAATTGTTAAGGGAGTTGCTCTGAGTATGAATTCTCGTGTGAAAAACCTCTTATTTTGGGTGTTTGTCTGCTTGTTCATGATTTTATTGTTTAATTTGTTTACGGTACCCAACCAACATCCGGAGGATTCCGTTATTTTCAGTGAATTTATGACGCACTTAGAACGTGGGGATGTTGAAAAAGTTATCATTAAAAACAATAACATCAGTGCTATTTTGAGGGATGGCACCCGCATCCAAACCTACTCGGTTGAATACCCTGATCTCGTCAAAGTCTTACAAGAAAAGTCAGTACAAATAGAAGCCAAGCCACCGGATGATAATCCCTGGTATATCACGTTCCTGTTTTCTTGGGGCCCCTTTATCCTGTTTTTAGGGTTGTGGTTTTTTCTCATGCGTCAGATGCAAATGGGGGGTAATAGAGCTCTTTCCTTCGGTAAAAGTCGCGCACGGATGTTATCCGAGGACAAGAAAAAGATCACCTTTGCGGATGTGGCCGGGGTTGACGAAGCCAAGGAAGAAGTCGTTGAAATTATTGATTTTCTCAAGGACCCGCAAAAGTTTCAAAAGCTAGGGGGGAGAATTCCCAAGGGTGTTTTAATTATCGGCCCTCCTGGTACGGGTAAAACTCTATTGGCCAAAGCTATTGCAGGTGAGGCAGGAGCTCCGTTCTTCAGCATCAGTGGTTCGGATTTTGTCGAAATGTTTGTGGGGGTTGGCGCATCCCGTGTTCGGGATTTATTTGAACAAGGGAAAAAGCATGCCCCTTGTATTATTTTTATTGATGAAATCGATGCGGTTGGTCGGTTACGGGGCGCAGGTCTCGGTGGTGGACATGATGAGCGTGAACAAACGCTCAACCAATTGCTGGTTGAAATGGACGGGTTTGATACCACCGAAGGCGTGATTTTAATCGCGGCAACGAATCGACCGGATGTGCTGGATCCTGCGTTGTTGAGGCCTGGTCGCTTTGACCGCCAAGTGGTCGTGAATCGGCCCGATGTCCGTGGGCGTGCTGAAATCTTGAATGTGCATACCAAAAAAGTTCCTATCTCTTCTGATGTGAATCTGGAACAAATCGCGAGGGGCACTCCAGGATTTTCCGGAGCGGATTTGGAAAATTTGGTCAACGAGGCGGCCTTGTGGGCGGCTCGTCTGGATAAAACATCCGTAGACCAGATTGATTTTGAAAATGCCAAAGATAAAGTTTTGATGGGTGTCGAGCGTAAGAGCATGGTGCTCAGCGAGGAAGAAAAACGCACCACAGCTTTCCATGAAGCGGGTCATGCACTCATGGCCAAGTTGCTGCCAGGCACGGATCCCGTGCATAAGGTCACGATTATCCCTCGCGGACGAGCCATGGGGATGACAATGCAACTGCCCATCGATGACCGACATAGTTATTCGAAGGACTTTTTGTACAATACTCTCTCCATTCTGTTTGGAGGGCGGGTTGCCGAGGAATTGATCTTTAAAAGTGTGACGACCGGAGCCGGGAATGATATTGAACGGGCCACTGAATTGGCGAGAAAAATGGTTTGTGAATGGGGCATGAGTGAAAAGTTAGGTCCGTTGACCTTTGGAAAGAAAGAGGAAGAAGTTTTCCTGGGACGTGATTTTGGCTCACGGCGCGATTTCAGTGATCAAATTGCATTGGAAATCGATAAAGAGGTGAAACGGCTTGTTATTGATGCGTACGAACGAACCAAACGTATCCTGACTGAACATATTCACTCACTGCGCGCACTTGCCGAAGCCTTGTTGGAAAAAGAGGTGTTGGACGGCATAGAAATCGATCAAATCCTTCAACGGTCTTCGTCGCTAGAACACATAGCTGCAGTCTGACCAGTTGCTCACCCGGTCTGATCCCCCCAAAAGACAACAATTCTATACGGTTGATTTTTTCGGAAGTTCTGCTTTAGTGAGGTGAACGGCTCCGAAGGAATTTCCTGAATCTTTTGTTCTTTCGAATTGTTATATGGGGCCTGTTGAATATTTCTCTCCCATGGCAGAGAGACGCCCTAAGAGAAATCGCTATCAGCAGGCGAGAGGAATGGTCAAAAAAGTTCGTCCAGCAAGGCCGCAGCCTTTTTGACGCGCGGAGCGTACTCTCAGTACGTGAGCACGGCAAAAGGGCGAGA
>QIDY01000042.1 GCA_003228495.1 Nitrospirota bacterium | reverse complement strand
AGAATGAGAGGATCGAATTATGCGTAACTATTGGGAAGTCCCGTTCCAAAAGATAGGGATACTGACTCTGGGAATTCTTCTATTTGGAGGAACATTTCTCTCCAATGCGCAAACACAACAAGAAGTAAACGTAACCATTGAAGGTTATGCGTTTCGCACCTCACAAATGCCTCTCCAACTTCATGCCGATACGATTATCAGGGTGAAAAATCTAGACAATGTGCGGCATGACTTCGGCTCACAGATGTTTTTGAATACGCTGACGCATGTCGAAAGCAATGGTGTCGTGACGTATGGAAAGGGAGTGGAAGGCGCCTTTCTGGATCCGGGGAAGGAAGCATCTTTCCGCCTGGTTCTAGACCAGACCGGACGTTTTCAATTTCAATGCTCAATACATCCGGAAATGAAAGGAGAGATATTGTTGCTAATTGTGAATGCGGTATAGTGAGCAAGTGAAAAGTTAGAAGGAAGAAGGTAGAAGAGAAGCCGGGCTCCAATTCCTTTGCTTTTCTTTCTCCTTACTTCTCACTCCTTACTACTTACTTCTAAAGATTGAGGGATTCAATGGTTAATATTGTGACGCATATTACCTTTGCCACGGATTTTTCCCCCTGTTCCGCTTCAGCCTTTCGCTATGTATTGGAATGGGCCAAAGTCTTTGAGGCCAAATTAACAGTGCTTCATGTGCTTTCCCTTCAACCCGGATTAGATATCGACGCAGGAATAGCTCAGTCGTATCTGGATGAGCAACGAAACGTCGCACAAGACCATTTAAATCAACTTCTTGTTGAAGCCCGCCAACATGTTACCCAGACCTCGTTAGAGATGCGAACCGGCCTCCCCTCCGCCCTAATTTGCGATGTGGCTCGAGAACACAAAGCCGATTTGATCATCATGGGCACCCATGGCTGGACCGGATTTAATCGTGTCCTATTTGGAAGCGTGGCGGAACGAGTCATTCAACGAGCTCCGTGCCCTGTCTTATCGATTCCCGGTCGAAGCCCGGAAGAAACCGCAGGCATGCCTTCACTCACGATACAACCACGACATGTGGTGCTGCCAATAGATTTCACCGACTGCTCCATGGATGCCTATGAATACGCGGTTCAAGTGGCCAAATGGTTTGATGCCCGTTTGACCTTAGTTTGTGCCATCGAACCTCTATCGTACAGTTTAGACTTCACGCTCACCCATCCACTCCAAGAAAAAGCCAACCGCCAAAAAATTGAAAAACGATTACAGGAATTGACTACGGTGCTCGTAGAGCAAGGTCTATCCGCGCAATACGAATTAGTGGAAAAGCCTTCTGTGGAAGCCATTTTGGAAGCCAGTTCCGCGCAGAAAGCCGATTTGATCGTCATGGGCACGCATGGTCGAAAAGGCCTGTCTCGACTAATCTTAGGTAGCACCACGAGCAAAGTCCTCCAGCACAGCCCATACCCCATCCTCACAGTTAAAAGTCCAAAGTTTGAGGGAGGGCATCATCCGGAGACTGGCAAAGAACAGGCTTCGGCCTCTGCAGAATCAACAAACGAGTTTGACCCATGACTGATCAGAGCGCTTCAACTTTTTCCAACGACGAAAAAGGACTTCATAATCTTCTTGCCCGCTTAAAGGCCCAATCTCTTCAGGCAGACTTTCAAATTCAGCGCGAGATGGCGCTCAGTCTGGTCTTGAAACCCTATCTGGATCCACTGACCTCGCAATATCTGGCCCCGCTCCCGGAAGAAATCGAGTTGGCGGAAGGGTACCTTTATGCAGATTACTTTCCCACGGATGGCCATCCCTCACTCATCGAGCAAGTCAGAGACACCATAACCGAGCACGTCCCGGAAGAAGAGCGCATATGGCTAGATCCGGTACGGCATTCATATATGGACCTGCTGCAAATCGTCGGATTTGATCAGGAAGCACACCCTAATCACCTGCAACTCCAATCCTTGGGAGACCAACAACATTTCGACGTCCCTTATATGGGACAGACCCCCTTACAGAAAGACCGCGTGCTCTTGACCCGTCTTATACGTGGAGCCCCGGGCAACTACTTGCCTGGGCCACCACTCGTTCTGTCATTCGCCATTGGGCAAACTCTTTTGGCGTTTACCCATGATCTACGTCGGGGAATTGAATTTGGCACCGGCAACTTCGCGCTTGCCGAATGGCCGGAGTTTACTAATCAATATGGATATTTGTTGGTTTGGGGCTTGGCCAGAATCCGCGGAGGCGCTCTGGCAACCGCGGATGCTCAAGTGACCTATTGGAACGAAACCGGTGAGCCTTTCCTCTATGCCATCGCTCTCTATGAACATCACGAGTTTCAGACATTCGCCGCAGGCCTTGAGAAATTTGACCAGATGAGCCCTCAACCTCAGTCAACTTCCCAAGATGGCGACACCAACCAAAAGAAGAGATGGATTCAACACAATCAGGAAGAAAACTCGCCGTCATATGCAGTCGCTCGCTTCACCCTCACCCCAACCCAACTCATCATCGAAGCGGATACAGCCAGCCGACTGGATGCCATCAAACACCAACTGGCCTCTACATTCGGCTTCTCACTCCATTTTAAAGACGAAACGTTGACCCCACCGCGTCATTCGCCTCCGCAGGTGGATTTGCTGGCTGAACGGTACATCTCTCCGCCTGTGACAGTTTCAACCAAAGAGGAAGCCAAACTCCTATCGACATTATTAGAGAAGGTTTTCTTAGAATGGGCCGAACAACCGTCGCCTGCACTCAAGGGGAAAACACCACGCCAATATTGCCGGGATGTTCAGAGCACGACAGAGGTCGGCAGGTTGATCGATCAAATGGAACGAAATGATTTAGGCCTCCAGCGCACGGGACAACGGGCCTACGATTATCATATCCTC